>JBGGMQ010000279.1:0-4115 GCA_041287975.1 Verrucomicrobium sp.
GCAATGGCGAAAGCGCGAGCAGTTTCCCCGCAATCACTTAACAAGCGTGCCAGCACGGCCCGCTGTCCCGCAGGCAGTGAGCCGGGGTCTACGACCGCCAATTCTGCCTTCACGCGATCCAAGTCCATAGCCCGGTAGGCAACGAGAGCTTCCAGAAAGCGGGCCGAATTGGAAGCCAGCCTGCCATCCCCAAGAAGAGCAGGCACCAGGGCTGCGGATGTTTCGATCTCACGGCCAATCAGCAACTTCAGGTAGAGTGCCGAGGACCAATGCTCACGACCCAGCGGTTGTACCGCGAGGATCTCATCCAGAACAGTCAAAATGGCCTCGGGGTCCTGGCGGCGCTGCTGCATGGCGAGAATGCGTTCCATGAGGGCGGGATCCTTGGAAGCTTTGGCAGCGTTCATGTAGGCCTCTAGCGCGAGGTCCGTGTAGCCAGCCTCTTCAGCAAATCCGGCGCTACGCAACAGTCCACGATAGTCCTTCATGGCGGCCGCATGGCGGCAGGCCTCCTGGAAATAACCTCTGACAATGCGGGACGGCTCGTTGAGCCCCCTGGCCAACCGGGCCTCCAACAGTGCTTTTTCAGCTTCCGTGAGCGGCACGACGGTTGCTTTTTTCATCACTTCCTTGAGTTCCTCCCACCGTTGAGCAGTCGCCAGTGCTTCCACATAGGGCGGGAAAAGCTCCCTCATAAGAAGGGCTTTCTCCATCGGCACCAGTTTGAGAAACCGCTCCTGGTCCCCCGTGCTGGAGAGCCAGCGCAGAAAGTCCATGCGCTCCTCTACTGGCTTGCCTTCGACCTTGGAAGACTCTGCCCCGACGATGACGTCTTTCCGGGAGGGATTCACTCTCAAATAGGCAGTCAACACCCCAAAGCGCCGACGGGCGGAAGCGAAGGGATGCTCGTTAATGAGCTTCAACAACTCCTCCGACTGGGCAGGGGTGAGCCTGACATCGCTGGCCAGCACGTCCATCGCGGACAGCGCGATCGCATCACGCCCACGAGCCAGCTGCCACAGCATCTCGGTGGCTTGCGTCTGCACCTCTGTGAAAGCACTGCGCAGATCCATACCGGCCAGTTTGAGGCGGGCTTGAGGGTCGTCCGTCGCCAGCAGCAGGGACTCGCGGTAGAGTTTGGTTGCCTCCTCCATGCGACCTTCTGACCGCAGCATCAACGCCTGGAGTTCCAGCCCATAACGCCCTTCCCGCTCCGCGGGGGTGAACCCATCCAGAATCTGATGCGCCTCGGCCCCCTGACGAAGGGCCAGATGACACTCCGCCATACGAACCTTGTCCTCCATCGAGAGGTGTCCGACTGCGCTGATCTGACGGTAAAAGTAGAGCTGCCTTTCTGCACTGGGGCTTGATTTCGTGATCAGCTCCAGAATGCCCCTCATGACAGACTCATTCGTCGGTGACTTGCGGTAGGCTTCGCCCAGAATTCGTGAGGCATCGTCCCACTTTTCCGTCTTCATCTGCTCCGCCGCCTGAGCCGCCAGCTTGGTGGCTTCACGGTCCTCCCAGCGCTTGTAGACAGGCTTGCTGACGAAGGCACCTCCGACAATGACGACGCCCAGCAAACCGAGTCCCACGGACCATTTGATGACATTCCGATACCTTCCTGGCATCGCCTTGCGTTCCTGCAATGTCGAGGGAAGAATGGTACCACCAGATCCGACAGGAGACTGGGGAGAATTGGGATCCGAAGGGGGTGGAGGGTTTGAGGAGTCAGCCATCGGTAAAAAACAAGTCGCAGGCCTCTAAGGGGCAGGAGTTCCCAGATCCAGCACCACACGGAAGCCCACATGAGGACGCGTGGAGGATTCAGGCAAATGAGTGCGATAGGACGACAGCAGCGACTCTGGAGACGAACTCAGCCAGGAACTGCCGCGGAGCGTGCGCTCACCCGTCGCACCCGGCCAGGGATCCTGGCACCATTCCAGCACATTGCCTCCCAAGTCTTTGAACTTGGAAACGTCCCCGCTAAAGCTGCCCACGGGAGAGGTGTAGGAATAGTTGTCCTGGTAGCCTTGAATCTTTGTCGTATCCAGGTTCGCACTGGCTGGAGGTGGCGTGGCACTGTCGCCCCAAGGGTAGTGAGCCTTGTCCCCCAAATGCTTTTCGGCAGGGTTGGTGCCTTTTTCGTCTTTCAATCCCACGGCCACGCTCCATTCAGCATCGGTGGGCAGGCGATAGGTGGCAGTTTCGGGAATCAACTTCACCGCGCGGTCGTTGATAGTGAGCCAAACACAAAAAGCTGTCGCCTCCGCCCATGACACATTGATGATGGGATGGCTGTCCCGCACCGCGAAGGGGGGCTTGTTGTCCCAGCGCTTCCCCTGCTCTTTCAAGGCTGCCTCATAGTCCTGGATGCAGACCTCAGTCTCTCCGAGGAATTTGCCCTCCCCTTCCAGAGGCACCAGCGTCATCCCAAGAGTGTTCGTGTAGGCTTTGCCAGCGGAGACGGGCTTGAGTTTTTTGGGATCAGGCAGGTTGCTGCCGGCCGTGACAGAACCCGGCTTGCTGGCAAGCTCCTCCATACGTCGCTTCACATCCTCCTGGGTGACAACAGGCGCGGAGGCCAATTGCTCCCGGCGCGCCTGACTGGCAGCTTTGTTGGCCTTGTCCGTCTCTGCAAGGTAGATGCTGGTCCGCTTCTTGTCCTCGATCACACAGCGGAAGCCTATGCTGGGGGCACGCAAGTCCCCGGGCACCTTGTATTCATAGGAGGACAAAAGCGTCTCCTTCACGAAGTACATCCACGACCCGCCGCGCAGCACCCCTTGGCTGGAAGGAGAGAGTTCCATCTGATAAGTCCACTCCCAAACATTACCCCCCAGGTCAAACAGGCCCTCCTTGGATGCGCGGAAACTGCCCACGGGAGCAGTGTGCACGTAGCCATCATCCGACCCGGAGATCTGGCGGGAGTTGTAGTTCCCCGCGTCTGCGGGTGGCGGCCATTCTGGCCCCCAAGGATGGGCCTGCTTGTCCATGATCCGCTGGTTGGTGGCCATGTCATTCGTCCGCCCCACCTCCAAGCCGACAGCGGTGGTCCACTCGTCATTGCTGGGCAACCGGTAAGACTGCCCCTCCTGCAAGATCCCCGCTGCACGATCCTTCTCCGTGAGCCAGGTGCAGAAAGCCATGGCGTCCTGGAGATTCACATTCACCACCGGGTGGCTGCCATCCTGGGGGAACGGCGGCTTGTGATTCCAGCGGTAGCCGCTCGCTGCCACAAAGGCCTCAAAATCCGACACCCGAGTCTCCCACTGTGCGATCAAGGTAGGAGTTCCCGGCACGGTAGAGAAACTCATGCCAAGACTGCTCTTCACAAGGACATGCGGCGGCTCATCCAAGGAGCCAGGCAGCGGGGTTGCGCCGCCGACAGCGACTGGAACCGGCGTCTGCCCCACCACTGTCAAGGTCCCGCCAGCTACCACCAAAGCAGGCATCCACTGCCAAGTCCGGGATTGGATCAAAGAAAGAAAGGTACTGAGGAACAGCATGAGAAGGTCTTTAGATTCTGACGAAGTGAGAATGTTGCGAATCAACCAGGAGAGTCCAGAAAAGGTACGAAAAGAAACTGCCCCTCATGCCTCATCCCAAGCCAAGCCAACAAGATAAGGCAAAAAAAAACCGCAGCCACAAAGGCTGCGGTTTGATTGAAGTAAGCTTCGATTGGATCAGCTCGATCAATCGGCAGTGGGAGGAGGAGAGGTGGGATTGATGATGATGTCAGGGCCGTCTCCACTGCCGGTACCCGTACCCGTGCCCGTACCGTCGCCACCCACACCATTGCCGTTGCCGAGACCGTCGTTGTTCGCGCCGCGGGAACCTGTCATCTGGTTGAAGCCACCGTCGTTACCCCAGAGCTGCTGCAGGAGGGCCTTGACGTCCTCCACGTCAGTTGCGGTGTTGTCGTCGGTATCCGTAGGCGTCTCATCGTCGCCCTGCTCAGCAGAAGAGGACTCATAAGTGCCCTCACTGGACGAAGCAATGCCGGTGCCAAACACGCTAAATCCACCTTCACTCTCGGCAGTGAACTCGCTGCCAACCCCGAGGTTGAGCACGTCAGCCGCACTCTTCGCGGGCAGCATAGCGAATTTCATGAA
>JBGGMQ010000280.1:0-4943 GCA_041287975.1 Verrucomicrobium sp.
ACTTTCTCCAGGATGTCGCAGGCGCTTGCGGTCCAAATGAAGGGCTTGGGATGGTTGTTGTGGGCAGCAATGTGTTCCTCGATGGCCTTGATGAGATCGTCCACGCTGTAGAAGACGCCGCGCCTCAGACTCTTGTCAGTGAGGTCACGAAAAAAGCGCTCGACAAGGTTGAGCCAGGAGGCGCTCGTTGGGGTAAAGTGAAAATGGAATCTGGGATTGCGTTTCAGCCACGCCATGACCTTTTCATGCTTGTGGGTCGCGTAGTTGTCGCAGATGACGTGCACCTCTTTGTCTTGAGGCGTGCTTCTGGCCAGCAGTCGGAGAAACGAGAGCCATTCTTGATGTCTGTGCTTGTTCATGCATTGACCAATAACAGTCCCGTCGGCAATGTTGAGAGCGGCGAACAATGAAGTGGTTCCGTTACGCGCGTAGTCATGGGTCATGGTCTGGCAGCGCCCCTTTTTGATTGGCAGTCCCGGTTGTGTGCGATCCAATGCTTGAATCTGGCTTTTTTCATCGCAGGAAAACACGATGGCATGTTCGGGAGGTGAAAGATACAACCCGACCACATCCTCAAGCTTCTCCTCGAAGCGCTTGTCATTGGAGATTTTGAAAGTCTTGATCAAGTGCGGCTTGAGTCCATGGGCCGCCCACACGCGGCCAACGCTGGAGGCGCTTACTCCCACCTTCTTGGCCATCGACTCCCTGCTCCAGTGAGTTGCTCCCTCAGGTTTGGAGTGGAGAGTAAGCTCGATGATCTGCGAACGTTTGCGGGCCGCAATAGGAGGAATGCGGCCAGGGCGTGATTTGTCCTTGAGAATACCCTCCAGGCCAGCTTTGGCATAGCGGGAACGCCATCTGCCAACCTTGCCCGGGTCCTGATCAAGATGGTCGGCAATATCCTTGTTCTCAAGCCCATCGGCAGCCAGCAGGACCATGGCAGACCTTTCTTTGACGCGCTGCGAAGAGCTGCGTCCTACACTGAGTCTTTGAAGCTTGGCCCTTTCCGAAGTGGTAAGTTTGACAGGGGGAGCAACTCGCATGAATTATTTTACCACACACTTGCTTAAAGTGCAATCTGCAAGGCGGAGTACACTAGTTTAGGACCGGCACCGGAGCACGATCATCACGTGGCGGGGACCCCTGTTTCAATCTTCCGATGGCATGAAGTGCACTCAGCGTCCAGATCACTGGATAGAGCCGCTCATGGTACCACAGCCGGGCAAAGTAGAGCCCGATGGGGGCTGAGGGAAAGTGAGTGCCATTGCGGGTGGCTTCCAGGAGCCACGCTGCTCCTTGACGGGCAGCATCGCGAATACTGGCTTCAAAATCTTCGTCCAGCCTGGGCGCGAGGCGGGCAACGTCCGCGAGGGCCGCAACGGCCAGGGCAGTTTCCTCGATGCTGGGCGGTCCCAGGTCGCTGCCGCTCCACCCGCCGGAAGGTTGCTGCCACTTCAAGAGGTTGGCCGCACCGATGCGCAGCAGAGGCTCCACCCGCACTGCCATGCCTGCACCGAGCAGGTAGTTCATGATCTGGGCAGTGCCAAAGACGTGATTCTCCTCGTCGGATGAATGCTCGTTGCCAAACCACAGAGGGACATGGTTGAAACCCTTCCGGTCTGATTTGGGAGGGCGGGAGATGAACTGCAGTCCGCGCTCCAGATGGGCCGCGAGCTGGTGCCGCGTATCAGCATCCAAGCGGTCCTTCCACAGACCCCAGGCCTGCACGGCATGGGCGGTGATCTCTGGAGTGCTGCGATCAAAGGGGAGCGTGCCCCAGCCGCGACAGAAGGTGGGCACACCTCCATCGCGGTTTTGCAAGTCCATCAGCCAGATGACGCCCTTCTTTACCGCAGGCAGCACGGCTTCTTTCTCCTCATCCGTGGTGCAGAGGTGCCAGAGGGCGATCAGCGCGCCGCTGGTGTCATCAGCATCCGGCACTCCACCAGGGAGATCGGTCCAAGCCCACGCACCAGGGGCCGCATTGGTGAAAGGGTGAACTACCTGGTATTGCTGGTCCAGCAGCCAGCGTTTCAGCGCGGGCACATCGATCTGTTTGCGCCCTTCCGCGTCGCTGGCCAGGGCTTTGATGGAAAGGGTCGTGCCCCAGGTGGCCAGGTTCGTATCAATGGGCCAGCTGCCGTCGTGACGCTGGGAATCCTCAATGAACCGCACCGCCTCAGGTACGCACGGGTGGTCCTTCTGGCCCGCACTCGCCAGCGCCATGGTGACAAAGCTGGTCAGCGGGGTGGCCTCCAGGTATCCGCCAGTGCTGGGCTGCAGGAGTTTGAGCATCGGCCGGATGCGAGGCCAGAGGCGGCCTCGCAAAGCTCTGAGTGGATTCCATTTCGCCGGTGGGGCATGGAAATAACGAGCGTAGCCAATGGCAATGAGGGCAGGCAGCGCGTAGCTCACCACCGGCAGACCGACAGCGCCGAACCAGTCACGAGGCAGGGCGGCCAGCTCAAAGGGGAGCGCCAGCACACGGGACCATGCTTGTTTCTCAGGACCCAGATGTCCGCCGATGGCGCAGAGCATGAGGATGGGCACCGAGAAGGTCTTGTCCTTCCCATAGCGGGCCACCACCGCCTTGCAGATCACGTCCGGGTGGAGTGTGCCCGTCTGCGTGCGCAGCCAGGCTTCGCAATCGTTGATGGCTCCCGTGCGAGTCGGCTCGCAGAGACCCAGCGCAGACCAGCACAGCAGCGTGGTGGAGAGGTTGCTCTTGCTCAGCGTAGTGTCACCCCACCCCCCGTCCTGGTTCTGGTGTTGCACCAGCCATTGCACACCCAGGGCGATGCGGGCCGAATGCAGCGCCTCGTCCACCAGGTGCAGTGCGACGATCGCTGTCGCGGTGGAGAGCGCACTGTTGGAGAGCTCTCCCTCACAGTGCCCCCGGGCGTTCCGCTGAGCCAGCAGATGCGCCCGGGTACTCTGAATGGCTTCGGCAAGAGCGGGGTCAAATGTCGCCATGGTCATCCTTCCTCCTCCTCTTGCCGAAGCTCAATTCCTAATTCATCATTCCTAATTCAGAATTTTATTGAAGTCCTTCCGCCATCTTCTGAAACTGATCCAGCTTTGTACTCCAGTCGGTCTCCCGCTGGCGGTGATCGTCTAGAACCTTGGCGGGCACCTTGGCGGTGAAGTTTTCATCGGCCAGCTTGGCGCGCACTTTTTCCAGTTCTGCCTGCACCTTGGCGATCTCGCGGGTCACACGTTCGCGCTCGGCAGCCACGTCGATGAGGCCATCGAGCGGCAGCAGGAGCTCGCCAAATGGTGTGAGCACCACCGGGGTGCCTTTGGTCGCAGCGTAGTCAGTATTCACCTCCAGCGATTCCGCGTTGAGCAGGATCTTGATCACCTCCAGCTCATGGGGAGCCAGGGCGGTGCTGGGTTTCAGGACAAACTTCACCCGCTTGTTGCTGGCGATGTTCGCACCGCTCTTGAGGCCACGTCCGAGGTTCACCACTTCCTGCTTGGCAGCAGAGAATTTCGCATCCTCATCGGTCAGGCCGAAGTGGGTGGCAATGTCTGCGTCGAAACCCTTGGGCCACGGTGCAAACATGATCGTGTCGCCGCCCTGTTCTGCAGGCATGTCTTGATTGAAGCCCATGCCTTGCCAGAGCTCTTCGGTGATGAAGGGCAGGAAGGGGTGGAAGAGGCGCAGCGTATGGCCCAGCACAAAATCCATCACCGCCAAGGTGTTGGCCTTGCGAGGTTCATCTGTGCCGTTGAGCACAGCCTTGGAGGCTTCCACATACCAGTCACAGTATTCACTCCAGAAGAAGCGGTAGAGTGCGCTGGCGGCATCGCTGAAGCGGTACTCCTCCAGAGCCACGGTCACTTCCTCGATGGCAGTGCTCATCTTGGAGAGGATCCATTTGTCGTCGCTGCTCAGCAGCTCCGGCTTGATCTCACCTTCACTGGCACCGCCCTGCATCTGACGGAAGCGTGCTGCGTTCCAGAGTTTGGTGCAGAAGTTGCGGCCCAGCTCCACATTCTTCTCGTCGAAGAGCACGTCTGCACCCAGGGGAGCGCTACGCATGATGCCGAAGCGCAAAGCATCCGCACCGAATCTCCCGATGAGTTCCAGCGGATCCGGGGAGTTGCCCAATGACTTGGACATCTTCCGTCCCTGCTTGTCCCGGATGATGCCCGTGAAGTACACGTTCTTGAACGGCATCTCACCCATCCACTCGTAGCCCGCCATGATCATGCGAGCCACCCAGAAGAAGATGATGTCCGGCCCCGTCACGAGATCCGTCGTGGGGTAGAACGCCTTCAGGTCTGCGGTTTCCTTGGGCCAGCCCATGGTGGCGAAGGGCCACAGCCAGGAGCTGAACCACGTGTCGAGCACGTCGGAATCCTGCACCCAGCCTTCGCCGTCCGGCGCGGTTTCACCGCAGTACACTTCCTCGCCGCGATTCCACACCGGCACGCGATGGCCCCACCAAATCTGGCGGCTGATGCACCAGTCCTGAATGCCGCCGAGCCAGTGGTCATACACCTTCGCCCAGCGGTCGGGGTAGAAGCGCATGTTCCCATCGGCCACCACCGCCTGGGAGGCAGGCACGCTGGGATACTTCAAAAACCACTGCTCACTGAGGCGTGGCTCAATCGGCACACCGGCGCGTTCGGAGTACCCCACATTGTTTTGATAAGGCTCCTCTTTCACGAGGTCACCCATCTCACGGAGCATCTCCACGGCCTTCTTGCGGGCCTCGAAGCGGTCCAGCCCGGCCAGGTCCTTGCCTGCCAGCTCGTTCATGGACGCGTTGGGGTTCATGATGTCGATCTGGGGCAGGTTGTGCCGCTGACCGATCGCAAAGTCCGCCTTGTCATGCGCAGGCGTCACCTTCAGCACACCCGTGCCGAACTGGGGGTCGATGTGATCATCCGCAATGATGGGGATGCCGAGCTGGTTTTCCAGCGGCAGAGGGCGA
>JBGGMQ010000281.1:0-2776 GCA_041287975.1 Verrucomicrobium sp.
GTGGCCACCTTCTGCCCGCCGTATTTGCTCAGCCGCGTGAGCAACACGGTGCGAATGGGAACGTTCACTCCCACACCGAGTGTATCTGTACCACAGATGACTTTAAGCAAGCCGCGCTGGGCCAACTGCTCCACCAGCACCCGGTACTTTGGCAGAAGCCCCGCATGGTGAAGGCCCACACCGTGACTGATGTATTTTTTCACCTCCTTGCCGTAGGGACTGGCGAACTTCACGCCCACAAGCTGCTCCTTGATCGAGGCCTTTTCCGCGGGAGAGCAAAAATTCAGACTCATCAAATCCTGGGCAGCCTGCGACGCATCATTCTGCGTGAAGTGGACAAGATAGACGGGTGCCTTGTTGGCCGCCACCAGTTCCTGCAGCGTGACATCCACTGGTGTCTCAGCATAGCTGAATTCAAGCGGCACCGGCCTCTCACGCGAGGAGACGATCAAAGTTTCCTCACCCGTAAGCTTCGTCACCTCTCCCTGAAAAAACTCTGTCGCGCCCATGGTGGCGGACATGAGCAGGAAGCGGGCGGCGCTCATGGTCAACAAAGGGACCTGCCAGGCCACACCTCGCTCCCGGTCTGCGTAATAATGGAACTCGTCCATGATCACCTCCCGGAAAGGCGCCTGCGCACCGTCGCGCAGCGCATAGTTGGAAAGAATCTCTGCCGTGCAGCACAGGATGGGTGCGTGGCGGTTCACTGTCGCATCCCCTGTGGCCATGCCGACATTGTCCGGGCCGAAGTCCCGGCACAGCGCCAGGAACTTCTCATTCACCAGTGCCTTGATGGGGCAGGTGTAGACTGAGCGCCTCCGCTTCGCCAACGAGCGAAAGTGCTGCGCGGTTGCTACCAGGGACTTCCCCGAACCGGTGGGTGTGTTGAGGATGACGTTTTTGTCCTCAAACATGGCCAGCACGGCCTCTTCCTGCGCGGGATACAGCTCCAGCTTCTTCTCCGCCACGTAGTCGAGGAATCGGTCCAAAAGTTCGTCGTTCGAACAGTCGGGCGAGTCAGGAAGGCGGCGCAGTAGCGGATGGTCAGACATGAGGCGGCCCGCAGTGTCGCAAGAAGCGGCCTGCGGGCAACGGAAGAGTGCACTTTACATCTTCACCAGTTCCACCCGGCGGTTCTTGGCGCGGCCTTCTTCAGAGTCGTTCGTGGCGGCCGGGCTGGCATAGCTGACGCCGAAGAAAAACAGCCTCTCGCCACTGATGCCATAGCGGGTCTTCAATTCCTGCACCACAGCGGCGGCCCGGCGCTCCGAAAGGGTCCGATTGGGCTCAAACCCGCCTACCGTGTCGGTGTGCCCTACCACGAGAACCTTCAATCCCGGATCGTTTTGCATGAGCTTGGCCACCTCCGCCAGGGCCGGGGCACTCTCAGTTTTCACCTCGGTACGATTCGTGTCAAAATAGACTCCGTTCAAGATCACCCGTCCGCGGGTGTTCAAGCCAGAGGCCATCTCTGCGGCAGTGACCGTTACCATCTTTTCGTCCATGGGTTTTGCCTCGACGACATCCACCTGAACAATGGCCTGCCCTTTCTGGACCTCCACCTTGGGGGTGTAGCCGTCTTGGAACTCGGTGGTAAACACTGCCACAGCGATCTCGCCCTCAGGGCGGACAAGCCGGGCCGCCAGGTAACAGGCAGCTTTGGAACTGTACTCAAACAACTGCCCACCAATGCCGGTGTAACGATAGCCGAACTCATAACCCGTGGCCTCGCCCGTGGCGGACCAGAGCACTTCGAACCCCTGCTCCTTCAGCTCCTTTTCATAGTTGCTGAAGACTTCCAGAGAGGATCGTTTTAACGGAGCGACATAGGACAGCCGAGTGACACGCCCCTTCAGAATGACCTCTTTCTCGATCTTCCTACCATCATTGACGGCAGCGTTGAGGCTTTTGCCGAGAGCCATGGGGTACTCGTCAAAGCCCTTCCTGCTGTAAGCGACAATCTCCGACCCTTCATAGCGCTTGATCAGCGGAAAGTCAGCAGAGCCTTCGATGTCTGCCGCCGCAATGGAGCCAGGGTCAGAAAGGTGAAGGAGGGAACCTATGCCCACGAGGGTGAGCGCCAAATGGGCACGAAGGGATTTCAGGGGGATCATGCTGCGTGCATGTCCCCCGCCCAGCACGTGTGACGAACAATCGCGGGCTGGAGAAAAGGTTAACGGCTACTGCAAGGCCCGCCAGATGGGTCCCAGCATCCTCCACGCTCCCCCGTCCCAGTAGAAAAGGTGGTATTTCATGCCAGCATCCTTCCCAGGCTCGAGAAACTCCACGGTATAAAAAACCACGTCAGGATTGAGCACGCCGTTTTTCGCCAGCGTTTGAGCCCCTCCGGGAAACTCCGCAAATGCCACCGAGTCCGGAGCGTAAGCCGCGAGATCCTTGACCGACGACGCATGCACCTGCACCACCGTTTGCCCCGGCTTGACGCTGATGAGGCGAGCCAGTGAGGCATCATCCCTGGGCAGCTTGGCATGAAACGCGAGCACCTTGACCTTTGCTTCCGGCGGGACAGCAGGAGACAGGGCTTTCCCAACGGAGTCCTCACCTGGCAGCAATCCTTTGGTGATGGCGGCAGCCGTAGCGACATCACCAGCCACAACTGCGGCACCCAGCTTCTCGCAGAGCGCCTTGAGGGCCGGCGCGCCAGGATCCCCCTCAGCTTTGGCAACAGTGACGGCACTCAGGATGAACGCTGACATCAGGGTCAGCAGCCGGCTCGTGAAACAATGTGGGAGCTTCATAGACATGCCACCCTATC
>JBGGMQ010000282.1:0-2650 GCA_041287975.1 Verrucomicrobium sp.
CCGAGATCATCGCCGAGGCCGCAGAGAACTGGACCACCGCCCAGCGTCGTGCCGCCAGTCTTCCGGCCGGGCCCGCCCGCGAGGCAGCCTTCCTCGGCGTCTTCCAGGCAGGCATCTACTGCGATCGCGAAGAAATCGACATCTGCATCAAAGCCGCCACCGCCGACGCCGCCTTCGTCGCCCGCCTGTGGGATGCGTGGGCGCTGGGCCGCCTCGCCGATGCCTCGTCCAGCACCTCCCGGTATCAGGAAATTTACCCCATCATCCTCAGCCTGCGGGATCCGGTCACCCGCGACCGTCTGGCCGAGGCTCATCGCTATGTCGCCACCGTGATCGGTCTGGAAAAAATAGAGCAGGCCATTCAGGCCGCCCCACTTTCTGTGGAGGAGAAAAAACGCCACATCCAGGCCTGCCTAATTGTCGTCGTCAGCCATCAATTGAGCGAACGTCCCGCGTCTGACAAGCCCGCTCAGGGCGTCACTGTCAGCGAAGAAGATGCACGTCGCGGTCCCATCGCTGCTTTGGAGGTGTCCATGCGCATTGAGGACCCTCACCACCGCTGGCTGATTCAGCGCCACCTGCTGCGCAACACTGCAGAGGACGATCTCAAGCGCGCCAAGGAAATAATCACCGCTGCCCGGCTCGATGACCCCACTCGCAAATCCCTCCTGGAGGAGTGGAACAAAATCTCCCAATGGGCCCAACGTTAGGGTGTATGGGAGCTGCTCCACGCATGGCTGAGCAAGCCAAACCATCTCTGTATTCCTCTCCACCTTCCACGTCTAGCAAGAGTAAAAGTATTCAAGACTCACTATGAACAGGTCGAAAGAGGAAGTGCTAATGGGCTTATTCGGTGAGATCACCACGCTTCGTCACATTGATAGCGTTTCGCGCGATTTTATTCCATCGTCACCAAACACCGGACCTTCTGAAGAACACCTCTTCATAAACTGCATCTATAGTGGCTATGCCGAAGAAACTGCACCTGAGACACAATTTGAGCAGTTTCGCGATGATGCCACGGCTGCACTTGCCATCGTAACGAAGAATGAACTGCGTGACCTTTTCAAGTCTGTCGTCGTCTCCTTTCTTATCTTGCCTGCGCTTGGAACGAATCTCAGGATCTACTGCGTACGCGTTAGCTCAAGCTGCCTGGAAATGGTCAATTCTAAGACCCTTTCCGCCCTTGCGGAACATGAATCTTCCAACCTTCCTCGCATAGCCGACCTGCTTGGTAAGCAACAGGGCAGCAGTAGCACCAACTAGCAGGCGTGTTGCAGAGCCGAGAGAGTGCGAAGAGACCGGCCATTTGAAAATGAAAGCTTTTAACGAACAAGAACTGATCCAGTTGACCGCATCGAAGCGCTTGAGATGAATATAGAATATGCTTTTGCTGGAAAGGCCCTCACGGAAGAGGAAATCAATGCCTTTGAGGAGCGGCATCGAGTTTCGCTGCCTGAGGACTACCGGCATTTTTTACTTTCGAGCAACGGAGGCATGCCCTCTACCGCTGTGCTTCACCTGCGCTCAGGCTACAGAGTTGCCTTGTGTCAGCTCTATTCCTTGAATGACGACTTCCCTTACGACCTTGATCGCAAATGCAAGTCCACCGATTGGGCAACTGCTTATCGGCGTGGTTGTTTGCGGATAGGACGTGATCCAGGTGGTTCGGGCATTTTCATTTCGACTCGTGGCGATGACCGCGGAAGCATCTACTTTTTTGACCGTGAAGAAGCAATTCGGCCTCCCGAAGGTGCGATTAAACTCGCCGACTCCTTCACTCAGTTTATGGCCGAGCTTGAGCCCTATTGATGCTAGAGGGTTGGTCCGCCTAACCCCAAACGAGGGCACGCTCAAGGGTATCTCCAGAATCTAGCGCCTTGCAGAAAACGGGAGTGTGGCAACCCTCGTTATGTCTTGATAGGTCGGACTGTCAGCCCTCAATTCCTTGTCTGCCAGAAAACGGGGACTGCGACCCCGGCTGGTATTGGGCGGACCTTCGACCCTGCTGAGAATTCTGGAAGTGCTCCAACTCTTCCTACTCATCTTTCTCAACCGGCTTCGGTTCTACCACCAGTCTCGCCAGCTCGGCCACCGCAGGAGGCGAAGGGCGGGGGGACTCGATGTAGTCGATATTCCAGAACAGCAGATTGAGCGCGGCGGCGACGAGCAATAGGGTGCGCTGATTGGAAAGGCTGAGCAACTGGGGGAGTGTGGCTGCGAGCGTCAGCACCGCGGGGAGTGCGTAGTTCATGCTGCGGCCTACATCTGCCACCACGAGGGCAGAGGCCAATGGAAGAGCGAATGCAGCGCAGAGAAGCAGGCAGACGAGAGGCGATCCTCGTTTCCATAGTAGAACCAATGCAGGCACGGCCCAGAGCCAGGAGAACTCCAGGGTGGCGAGGACCATGAGCTGGGCGTAGCGGAAATTCCGCACCAGCCATTCGGTGTCCAGGACGCTGCCCAGAGGGAGCCTGAGCCCGAAGGTTTCCCGAAGCCAGAAGCGCACGGCACAATGCAGGGCCAGCACCCCAATCATGCAGATAAGAGGCTTTTGCCACTTCAAGCCCTTGGCGGTGGTAGCCAGCACCGGTGTGCCTGATGAACTCCGAAGCGCATGATAGAGGCCGATGGCGGGAAACATCACGAA
>JBGGMQ010000283.1:0-4857 GCA_041287975.1 Verrucomicrobium sp.
AGCGGCGCAAGGATGACGGCCGCGGGTATGAAGACGGTCACTATTGCGTGTCCTTCGCAGGCTTCGCCCCGGCGGAGGCACCGGAACTATCCGGCATTATTGTCGTGGACGATCCCCACGGTGCCCCCGAAGAACTCTATGGCGGCAAGCTGGCCGCTCCCATCTTTTCTCAACTCATGAAACAAAGTCTTCAAACCATGGCAGTGGCTCATGCTGTGCAGCGGGAAATCGCCCCGCTGGCCAAGGAGGTATCCCGATGATCTTGCTGCGCGCTCTTATTGACGGTCTCGACAAACCCGTGATCAGCGGGGACCTCGACAAGGAGGTGGCCGGCCTGGCCTATGACTCCCGACAGGTGAAAAGCGGTTTCGTCTTCTTTGCGCTGCGGGGCAGCAAGATCGACGGCCATGAGTTCATCCCCAAGGCCATCTCCCTCGGAGCTGTGGCGATTGTCGCCGAGACGGCCCCTCCAGAGGACGCAGAGGTGACCTGGCTGCACGTTAAAAATGCCCGGATCGCCCTGGCAGAAATGGCCGCCGCGTATCATGGCTATCCTGCCCGCCATATGGCGATCGGCGGGGTGACAGGGACCAATGGCAAGACCACCACGGCCTTCATCCTGCACCATCTGCTCAATCACGCCCACCGTCGCTGCGGCCTGCTGGGCACGGTGGTTTACGACATTGGCGGTGAACTCAAGACCGCCACCCACACCACGCCGGAGTCTCTCGAGCTCCAGGGCCTGCTCTCAGAAATGAAGGAGCGTGGCTGCATGGCGGTGGCCATGGAAGTTTCCTCGCACGCCATCGACCAGCATCGCGCCCATGGCGTGAGTTTTGCCTCGGCCATCTTTACGAACCTGAGCCAGGACCATCTGGACTATCACGGTACGATGGAAGACTACTTCAAGGCGAAGGCCAAGCTTTTCGCCGTCACTGCCGCCTCGAAGTCCGGCAAGCTGGTGATCAACATCGACGATGTCTGGGGGCGCCGCCTCGTGGACGCTCACAAGGAACATCCTGGCCTGCTCACCTACGGGCTGGGCGTGCTGGCAGACTATCGCGCGGTGAACCCGCGCTATGATCTCACCGGCACCAGTTTTGAGCTCGAGCACAAGGGCCGTTCCCTGCTGGTGCGCATCCCGCAGATCGGCCAGTTCAACGTGTACAACTGCCTTGCCGCCATGGCCGCCGCCCACTCCATGGGCTGCAATCTGCGCGACACCGTGCGTGCCCTCCAGGAGTCGCCCCAGATCCCCGGGCGCATGGAGCGCATCACTCCGGACAATCATGCCTTCCATGTCTTTGTGGATTACGCTCACACGCCAGATGGCCTGGTGAATGCACTCTCCACAGCGCGTGCTCTGCGTCCCTCCCGCGTCATCACGGTCTTTGGCTGCGGTGGTGACCGCGACCGCACCAAGCGCCCTCTCATGGCCCGCGCCGTGGAGGAGAACAGCGACATCAGCATCCTCACCAGTGACAACCCGCGTATGGAAGATCCGCAGGTCATCATGGAAGATGCCCGCAAAGGATTCACCCGTCCGAACCACGCCCTTATCGCGGATCGCCGCGAGGCCATTCACGCTGCCATCAAAGGCGCGAAGGAGGGCGAGATCGTCGTCATCGCTGGCAAGGGGCATGAGCCGTATCAAGACATCCAGGGCGTGAAGCACACCTTTGATGATCGCAAGGTCGTCCGCCAGCTCATCGACCAGGAAATCCTCATCAGGGGTGAAAAGCGCATGGAAGCCCGCCAGAGGAGGGATGACCGCTAGTGAAGGCTCTCTCTCTCGAAACCATCGCCGCCTATTGTGGCGGACGCCTCGTGCAGGGCAGCCCGGAGGCGACCTGCACCAGCGTCAACACCGACTCTCGCAAGATCCAGCCCGGAGAGCTCTTCGTGGCCCTCGTGGGGGAGAAGTTTGATGCGCATGACTTCGTGGCCCAGGTCGCGCGAGCAGGCGCTGCCGCCGTGGTGGTGAGCCGCCTGCCGGAGGATGCGGCCGCCATGGACTGCGCCATCATCGAGGTGCCGGACACCCTGGTGGCCCTGCAGTCCCTGGCGCGTCATTACCGCGAACTCATCAACCCGGTGGTCATTGGCATCACCGGCAGCAATGGCAAGACATCCACCAAGGATCTGGTGGCTGCCGTGCTGCGGAAGAAGTTCCAGGTCTGCGCCACTCTGGGGAACTTTAACAATCACATCGGTCTGCCTCTCACGCTGCTCCGCATGGAGGAGGGGGACACCTGCGTGGTCCTGGAGATGGGTATGAACCATCACGGTGAGATCGCCGTGCTGGCGGACATCGCGCGGCCTGACGCCGCCATCATCACCAACATCGGCGTGGCGCACATCGAGTACATGGGTTCCCGCGAGGGCATCGCCCAGGAAAAGGGCACCCTTGCGGAGGCCGTCCCGCATCAGGGCGTGGTCGTGCTCAATGCCAATGACGACTTCTCCGCCTCCATTGCTCTGCGCACCCACGCCCGTGTCATCATGGCTGGGGTCAACGAGGGAGATGTGTCCGCCTCGATCCGCGAGAGCGGAGCCAATGGCTCGTTCTTCTCACTGAACTTTGACGGCCGCGAGGTCGTGCAGGTGCATCTGCCCGTGCCGGGCGAGCATATGGTGGGCAATGCCGCGCTGGCCGCCGCCTGTGGCTGGCACTTCGGCGTGTCGCCCAAGGACATCGCTGCCGCACTTGGTGAAGTGCAACTTACCAAAGGCCGCCTGCAAGTGAAGTCCTGGCGCGGCGTCACCGTGCTGGATGACTCCTACAATGCGAACCCGGATTCCATGCGCGCTGGGTTGAAGACTCTCGCAGGCTTGCAGATCCCTGGACGCCGCGTCGCCGTGTTGGGGCGCATGGGGGAACTCGGGCCTCATGCGGAGTCGAGCCACCGTGAAGTGGGAGGCTATGCCGCCCAGCTCGGCCTGCAGGCTGTCTTTACCGTCGGGTCTGAGGCGGCCCTCATCACCGACCAAGCCGCCACTACAGGTGGGGCAGGGGATTATAGAAATTTTGCTTCCCACACAGAGGTAGCTGCCTGTTTGAAAAAATGGTTGCAGGAAGGTGACGCGGTTTTGTTGAAAGGCAGCCGATCTGCTGGCATGGAGCAAGTGCTCACACATCTCGACGACCCGGCATCATGATTCACTGGCTCTCTGAATTCAGAAACTCTGTTGGAGACTCGCTCTTCTCCAATCTGCTCAACCTCCTGCACTACCACACGTTCAGAGCGGGAGGGGCATGCCTAACAGCATTTCTGCTCTCGATCATGTTCGGTGAGCGGGTGATCCGGAAGCTTATTTCGCTGAAGGTCGGCCAGCCGATCCGCTCCAAGGAAGAGGTGCAGAAGCTCTTTGACCTGCATGGAAAAAAAGCGGGCACTCCCACCATGGGTGGTATCATGATGCTGGCCACCTTCACGATCGCCGTCCTTTTGTGGACAGACTGGGGCAATCCCATCGTGTGGATGGTGCTGGTCACCACGCTCATGCTGGGAGCGCTGGGCTTCTGGGATGACTACGAGAAGGTCGCCCGGAAGAACTCGAAGGGTGTCAGTGCCAAGACTAAGCTGCTTTGGCAGTTCGCCGTGGCCCTCGCAGTGTCGTGGGTTTTCGCCTATGGCCTGCCGAATGGTGTCACGTTTGACAACCAGGCCGTCTCGTATCGCAGCCTTTACATTCCGTTCTTCAAGGAACCGCTCATCCTGGACATGGGCTTCTTCTCCGTGATTTTCTTCTCGCTGATGATTGTGGGTTTCTCCAATGCGGTGAACCTCACAGATGGTCTGGATGGTCTCGCCACGGGCTGCTCCATCAGCACCGGCCTCGCCTATGCGGGCTTCTGCTACCTCGCCAGCAATGTGAACTTCGCCAAGTTCCTGCTCATCCCGTATTTCCACCTGGCGGATGAGCTCACCATCGTGGCCATGGCTCTGGTGGGAGCGTGTTTCGGCTTCCTCTGGTTCAACTGCCAGCCAGCGCGCATGTTCATGGGGGACACAGGCTCTCTGGCCCTGGGTGGGGCCATCCCCACGCTCGCCATTGGTTGCAAGCAGGAGCTCATCCTCCTCATCGTGGGCGGTGTGTTCGTCATGGAAGCTGGTTCCGTGATGCTCCAGGTCGCCAGCTTCAAGCTGCGCAAGGTTCGCATTTTCCGCATGGCACCCATCCATCACCATTTTGAACTCGGCGGCTGGCAGGAGAGCCAGGTTGTGGTACGATTCTGGATGCTGTCGCTCATCATGGCCCTTGTTGGCCTCGCGACACTGAAACTTCGTTGATGGACTCTCCCACCCATGAACCAACCTACCGACCTTGACCTCGCTCTCGCAAACCAGCAAATAGCCATCCTCGGTGCCGGCCGTAGCGGCCTCGGCGCTGCCAGACTCGCCCGCAAGCTCGGAGCGGTACCTGTCGTCTTCGATGAAGGCGACCCCGTGAAAATGGCCCGGGCCGTCCAGGCCCTGGCGGATGAGGGGTTTGAATGTCGGTTGGGGTTGGAGGAGGCTCAGAAGGCCGTCGCCAGCCAGCAATTTTCTTTGGCAGTCACCAGTCCGGGACTGGATGCGGGGTGGCCTTTGCCAAAAGCATTCACCGATGCCGGAGTGCCTCTGGTAGGGGAGATCGAGTTCGCGTGGCGTCCTATCAAAGCGGTCCCCACCGTCGCCATCACTGGTACGAACGGGAAGACTACGACCACGGAGCTCATGGAGCGCATGTTCGCAGGGTGCGGTCATCGCACCATTGCCTGCGGAAACTACGGCCATGCTCTGAGTGAGGTGGCCTACAGTGGTGAGGCGTATGACATCCTCACGGTCGAGATCAGCTCTTTCCAGCTGGAGA
>JBGGMQ010000284.1:0-3554 GCA_041287975.1 Verrucomicrobium sp.
TTGTGATCTTTCCGGGCTTCATCATCGCCATCTTTGCGCCTCGCAACGTCTTCACCAATGGACTGGGCGCGGCGGCAGGCATGCTGATGGCGTTCCTGGGCATCTCGGGGGCTATTCTCGCCATCCGCCTGCTGTTTCTGAAGTTCCACTTTGCCTGCCCGAAGTGTCGGGGGCGGGAAACAGATTTCGGGATGTCAGAGAGGAAAGAAATGTGGCTCTACTGCCCCCAGTGCGGACTGTTCAAAGAGTCCGGATTTCTCAAGTTGAAGTTGGATCATGAGGGCCCGGACGATGGTACGGGCACGGGTGGGGACTCTTGATCACTTTGCGATGGCACGAAGCGACACTCTGCCAAACGGCTGCCGCAGTCGCATCGGGTGCCAATGCCTCTACTCCACCAGGAGAGTGTTTCCTGATACCACCTGCACGACCTTGACATGCCGTTGCGGGGCGAGGTCCGCAGCGGCATCTGTGCACGCCTCGAGAGTCTGCAGCCGACCCTGCACGACGACTTGCACCTTGCCGATGCCATTGCGACCCGCCGGGATGCGTTGATACACGGTGCCGGTCTGTCCAATGGCATTGTCCAGCTTGATCGTGCCATCACTTCGCAGGGAGTGCATCATGCGCATGAGCAACCCCAGCAATAGCCCAATGAGGACACCGACGACACTTCCCAGCACCGTCGCAGCGAATACGCCAAAGCCATAGCGCAGGGCGATGATGCCGCCCCAGCCCAGGCCCAGCATGTAACCAAAGAGGCCCCGGACGGACAGCAGCCCCCACGAATGACCGCCATGGCCATCCATGTCACTGATGTCGTAGTCATGGTCTACGTCACCCGCGATGAGAGACATGAGGCTCTGGAGGAGAATGAGCACGAGCGCCATCGACCCAATGACGGTGAAGATCTTCTCCGCCATGCCAAGGGTGCTCCAGTCAAAGAGGAAGTTCATCATCGGTAGGCGAGGGGGGATGGAATAGCCCGCACTTGCGGGCCTTCGGAATCAAGGTGTAAACGCAGATTGGGGCTGCATCGAAGACTCTAATGGCCGGATTTCTTGCTGTCATCGGAAGAACTCAGGTCGGACGTTTTGCCGAGAATGCTCGGCAGTTCGATGCCTGCATTCCTTGCCAGTTCATGGATGGGCGGCAGACTGCCCGCCAGTCCGCTGAGGAAGCTCGCCGTGCTGTTTTTGCCGTCGGCACCCGTGCCGCTGTCCCACACAGTGACCTTGTCCACCTTGATGTTGCTGATGGCCTTGACCTGTTCCTCCACAAGACGAGGGAGCTGCTCCGTGATCAGCAGATTGATGGCAAGTTCAGGGCGTGAGGCGGTGACTTCCATGAGCGCGCGGAAGCCTTCCGCCTTGCTTGTGAGCACCTTTTCCGTGCCCTCAGCTTCGGCAAAGAGACGGGCCCTTTGACCGTCGGCTTCGGCAAGGAACTTGGCCTTCTGCCCGTCAGCCTCGGCCTGCTGCACGAAGCGGATGGCATCGCCTTTGCCCTTGGACTCGATCTGGAGCTTGGCAGCCTCAGCGGCCGCGATGGTCTCGATGCGTTGTTTCTCGATCTCCGCAGGCACCACGACACTGGCGTATTGAGAGGCCTTGTCTTTCTCCGCACGGGCGACTTCGGCCTCGCGCTGGGCGAGGTAGGCCTCCTGCTGCACGCGGGCGTTGGCCACGTTCTGTGCCGCCTCGGCCTGCCGGTTGGCTTCAGCTTCCTTCACCAAACGGTTGGAGTTGGAATTCGCGATGTCCACCGCCGCCAGGTTCTCACCCGTGGTGGCTTCCGCCTGGGCCTGGGCCACGACAATCTTCTGCTCCTTGTACGCCTGGGCGCGACCAATTTCACCGTCGCGCTCGGCCTGGGAGACCTTGATCTTCGCATCATTGATGGCTCTTGCCGCAGCTTCCTGGCCCAGTGCCTCAATGTAGCCGCTCTCATCCGTGATGTCCTGGATGTTCACGTTGATGAGCACGAGGCCCACCTTCTCAAGCTCCACCTCCACGCCCCGGCTGATGTTCTCAATCAGCTTGTCGCGGTCAGCGTTGATTTCCTCGATCGACATCGTGGCCAGCACCACGCGCATCTGGCCGAAGATGATGTCCTTGGCCAGTTCGCGAATGGATTCCAGGCTCAGGCCCAGCATACGTTCGGCAGCATTCTGCATGGTGCCCGGCTTCGTGGAGACACCCACGGTGAAGGTGGAGGGCGTGTTGACACGGATGTTCTGTTTTGAGAGTGCTCCGGTGAGCTTGATATCAATGGGGATGGGGGTGAGATCGAGGAATTGATAGTCCTGGATCAGGGGCCAGATGAAGGTTGCGCCGCCGTGGATGCACTTCGCGCTCTCCCCATGCCCGACCTTGCCGTACACCACCAGAACTTTGTCTGAGGGACAGCGTTTGAACCGGGTCGCCAGGATCCAGAGCGTGGACATTACGAGGAAGGCCAGGCCACCTACGAGGAACAGCAGAGGGAGGTCAGCAGTCGAGGGCATGGCAAATTCTGACATGGTGGGATCGTCGAGACAACAGTGAACGTGCAAATCTGCGCACAAACTTTTTGCCTTGATTGCACCTCATCCGATTTCGTAGCATGGGGAGCTTCCTTTCCTCCGTTTTCCTTTTGTTCGCCATGAATCGCCGCACGCTTTTTCTTGCCCTCACAGCCCCCGCTCTGTCCTCAATGCTGCTGACCCATTGCGGTCAGAAATCTGGGGATGGAGCAGCGAAAAAGCCCCGTGTCGCCTACATCGGGAATGCCATCGCTCCGTTCTGGACCATCGCAGAAAAGGGGGCCCGCAAAGCTGGGACGGAATTTGGTGCCGATGTGGAGGTGCGGATGCCCCAGAATGGTGCCAGCGACCAGAAACGCATGGTCGAGGAACTCCTCACGCGTGGAGTGGACGTCATCGCCTTCAGCCCTGCCGACCCCAAGAATCAACTGGACCTGATGAAGACGATGGCCCAGCAGACGAAGCTGATCACCCAGGACAGTGACGCTCCAGATTCCCCGCGGCTCTGCTTTGTGGGTATGGACAACTACGAGGCAGGCCGCCTTTGCGGGAAACTCGTGAAACAGGCACTGCCTGAGGGGGGCTCGGTCATGTTCTTCGTGGGGCGTGCTGGCCAGTTGAATGCCAAAGATCGACGTCAGGGTTGTGTGGACGAACTCCTGGGTCGTGCCGAAGGGGACCGCCATGACGATCCGCCCGATGCGGAGCTGAAAGGGGACAAATACACCATTCTCGGCACCCGGACGGATGAGGTGGACTTCGGTCGTGCCAAGGGCAATGCCCAGGATGCGCTCACCCGCTATCCGGACCTCGGTTGCCTGGTGGGTCTGTTCTCCTATAACACACCGAAGATCTATGAGGCGGTCAAAGAATCCGGTCGCGCCGGGAAGGTGAAGATCGTGGGCTTCGATGAAGAGGATGACACGTTGCGCGGCATTCAGGATGGGCACATCTACGCCACGGTGGTGCAGAGCCCCTTTCAGTACGGCTATGAAAGCGTGCGCATCCTCACCGCCCTGGCAAAAGGCGA
>JBGGMQ010000285.1:0-2838 GCA_041287975.1 Verrucomicrobium sp.
CATGAGGCCTTGTGAAAGATAGAAATTTTCCGACGCGACTAAACATTTTCCCCTCGTCTGGAGAAATTTCGCCGCCCTGACAGCGAACTGAAACCAGTCCATTTTGTCCCCTTCCTCTCTGTGCCCTCAACGAGATAGGATTGAGGCATCCCATGAATCTGCCTCCATCGCATCAAATCCCTGAGAGCGACCTCTCCAGATACTCATGGCTGCTGCTGCTCATGGTGATCCTGACGTGCCAGGCCAGGGCGGCCGAAACGCCCGACTACCGGTTCGACGGGCCAGTCAGTGAGCCAGTTCTTCGAAACTATCTCTCCCGCTCCATGACCTTGATGTACCTGCTCACAGGTCAGGGTGACTTTGAGGATCATCTGCGCATGCTGAAGCACACGGGGGTGAAGTTTGCTGGCCGGGCCGTGTACAACTGGGGCCGGGAACAGGGCGGTGAGCCGGCCTTGCCGCGAAAGCTGGCGGAGGCTGGTGCCAGGGCGGAGCGGGTGCATGCCATGGACCCAGAGATCATCCTGCAGGCGTGTGTCTTTGAGATCGTCTCCCACGATGTCAATCAACTGGCCGTCCCAGCGTGGGTGTTTGAGGCGCTGGGCCGCCCTGTCGAAGCTCGCAACTTTCGCTTCGAAGCCATGGGCTACGAGAGCGGTCGCGGCCGGGATCAGTGGGGCGAGGCCACCTGCATCCCTGACGTGAGCCGGCCGGAGACGCAGTTGTTCTTCCACTACCTGGCATGTTCCTATATCGACATAGGCTGCGAGGCCATCCACTTCGGGCAGATGGAACTCATGGATGAAAACGATCCCGATCTCTCTCACTGGGCAGGTGTTCTCCGCCACGTGCGCGCTCATGCGGCGCAGCATGCTCGAAGGCACTATGTGCTGTGCGATGCTCACGTCCCCGGCGGGGGCCTGGTTCGTGACGGCCATTTGCTGCTCGACTTCCACTCCTTCCCTCTGCGCATCGAGGAAACTCCGGACAAGCCGCGCGAAGGAAAATTGCGAGTGGGTTTTGCAGACAGCTTTTATGGTCGGAGCAAGGGCGGCATCTCCCCTGCCGGATGGCAGTGCACTCACCTCCCCTTTCTGGTGGAGTTCGACAACTACGGTCGCAGCCGCCTGCCTGGTGAGCCAGGCATGGGAGCCTACTGGGTGTGGGGCTGGGACGAGATTACCTGGTTCTCCCAGCAGCCCGCCCCTTACCAGAACTCCTGGCTGGCCTATGCATGGCGCTGGGTGCGCGACCACGATACCGCCGGTTACCTGCAAATGCCCGGCATGCGCTGTCTGTCGGGTGCCGCTGATGGGAAGCGGTTCTACTATGTGCATGCCCCAAGCTCAGCGACGCCTGATGGCTCCGGTCAGGAGGCTGCTGTGCGTGAGATTTGGCAGCGAGGTCCTTGAAATTGCCACTTTAGAAACTCCGCGGACTCCCTCTTCATTTACTTATCGCGCCTTGCCATATTTCGCCACCGCCGCCCTCATGAAGCCGGCATACAGTTCCTTCTGGTCTTCCGGGCGAATGTCCCAGAGCTGCACCAGCAGCACCATCACCAGCTCCTGCTGAGGGTCCACCCACATGACAGTCTTGCGGGCACCGCGATGGCCGTAGCTTCCGGGTGCCGGCCCTTCATCGTCCTTGATCTTCACCGACCAGCCCAGGCCGTAGCCTTCCTGCGAATTCACCGGGACATCGCCTGTTTGTGATCGCGTCATTTCCTCGATCGCAGCTTTTGAGAGATAGCGCTTCCCCTGCCAGGTGCCACCATTCAACAACATCTGGCAGAAGCGCCCCATGTCTGCAGCGGTGGAAAACAAGCCTCCCGCAGGCTCGCCATAGTGGCGGGCGTAGTCGGTCACCTTGCCCACGCCGAAGTTCTCCACCATGGCAGACGGAACTTTCACACCCTGGCTGAGCTTCTCAAGAGCAGCAGCGGGAACGTTCCGGTCCAGGTGAATGTCCTCCAGTCCACTGTTGTCCATTTTCCGCTTCACCGTCCACGCGAGACGGCCCGCCTGTTCCTCACTGGGCCAGAAGGTGGTGTCCTTCATCCCCAGCGGTTCGAGGAGCCGGGTATTGATGAAGTCAAAGTAGGGCATGCCGCTGACCACTTCGATGATGCGGCCCGCCGTGTTGATGCCTGAATTGTTGTACTGGTACTTGGTACCAGGCTCCCGGATCAAAGGAGCCGCAGCATATTGCGCCACATGATCCGACAGCAAAGAGCGCTGGTTCAAGGCTTTGTCGCCAGCCAGGATCAACCCGCTGGTGTGGCTGAGCACTTCCCGCACGGTAATGGGATGCTGCGGCACATGGCGGGCATCCTTGCCTTCCTCCAGCACCTGCTGGCCTTTGAACTCTGGCAGATAAGTCTCCACGGGATCGGCCACTTTCACTTTGCCTTCATCGACCAGCAGCATCATCGCCGTACCCGTCACGGACTTCGTCATGGAGGCAATCCAGAACAGGCTGTCCTTGCGCATCGGAGTGCCTGTCTCGACGCTAGCGACACCCACCGCCTCCAGATCCAGGACCTTCTCCTTGTCAGCAACGAGCATGACGGCTCCTGCTATGGCTTTGCGATCCAGCAAAGGCTGGAGAGATGAGGCCAATGGCGCTTCGTCCGCGTGCAAGGTCTGCTGATGGCCCAGACAACACAGGGCTCCTGCGAAAAGAATCGATGATTTGAAGTTCAGGCTCATAATGCAGTGCAGTAAAACGAACTCAGGCCTCAGATTTTGCCATCCGTTTGAAGACGATCTGGAAGGCCACCCCGATGTGGAGGTTGAAATCTCTCCACTTGCTCCCAGTAAACAAGCGCCATGGGAC
>JBGGMQ010000286.1:0-3236 GCA_041287975.1 Verrucomicrobium sp.
TAAAGGGGGTCCCCTGATGCAACGGCGTGGCGCTCTTCAACGTGAGCCCCACGCGAACCAGGGCGCCTTCCAGATCCTTTTTGTCCGGATAAAAAACCGGAGGTGATTTCATGAGCCGCAGACGGTTCATGAGTCGATCAATAAACAGGGTAAAACGGTAGCGCCAGTTGTTCTCGCGAATGCCACTCCGCACGACCAGGAGGCCGCCGCCTGCCACTTGGGCAGCCGCGGTTTCGAGCACGTGCCGTTGCTCTCCGTGCGGGAGGTATTGGAGCACATCCAGCAGGCACACGTGGCCCTTCACATCAGGCCAGGGCTGGCGCACATCGCCCAGATGAAACGTGGGGCTGGGGTCAGTGCCCGCGCTGGCATTGTCATGGGGGTGCGCTGCTGCCTGTTGCGCAGCATCGATCTTGCCGGCATCGAAATCCATGCCGTGCAGAGGTGCCTTGACGCCGCGTTCGAGGAGATAAAAGCAGAGCAACCCGGAGCCGCACCCGACATCGAGCACCGGCAGGCGGGACGACTTCAGAGTTTCACCCACACCCCAGTAGAGAGGGTCCATGCGCACCTTCCAGTAGGCAAAGTGCCGGTGGAAGGGGGTGCGGAAACGTGTGGAAATCCTCCGGGCGATGGCCTTGAGCTGCTTTGGGTCGTTGGGCAAAGGAGCAGTCAAGGGGAGAGGGGGATGGGCACACTGAACCGCGAGAGTCCGGCAGCGTCCGTCGGGCTCGGATGTGGCTAAATCACAGCACGTCCGGGCCATACCCGGAGGGGGCTGATCCACGCAAGTGAGTGCGGAGGGCGCTGTCATCCAAAGCACGATCAATGACGTCCTGAAGCGCACGGGACATGAGCTCGCGCAGGGTGGGCACAGGGGAGCCGCTGCCGGGCATGTAGGCACCCATTTCACGCACGCCGTTGTAGATGCGGCTGAAGACGACCTGGCCACTGTCCGCTTTGACGACATTCACGCGGATTTTCGCATAGGCACCCGGGCGCACCACCTGGTCGCAGCGGAGCTCCAGGATTTCACCCGTAATCAAATAGGGTGCGGAGGTGTGGGACACCAGCATCTTGCGGGAGCTGAGGCCGTGGGCAAAGGCGTTGCGGACGACTTCCGCCACCGGGACATTCGTCATGAGATTCTCCAACGGGGTGCCGATGGGAGTCTTGACGGTGCCGAGGTAGTACGGGTTCTCGTTGCGCAGATCGGCAAAGCGGCCGGCGGCCACACGGCGAGGTCCTGGAGGGCCTTGGCTGAGCCCAGGCTGGTAATCCAGACTGACGGGCGTGGAGCTGCAGGCGGCGAGCGCCAGGGCCACGCCAGCGAGGGCAAAGGAGCGAAGAAGCGTCATCGCGGAAACTTTCATGAGGTGAACTATTTACTACGAAGCTTCCGCTGGAGCAACAGGGGAAGTCGAAGCAGAAACCCGAGGAACAGTCGTGTGAACATCCAGGTTAGCAACACGTTGTCCCGGTAGTAATTGAAATGCGATACTCCGCCCTCAGCAGGGGTGAAGTAGCGACAGGGGGCAGGGACATTGACCGGCGGGTGTCCCTTCCAGATGAGGCGCATGGCCACCTCGGGATCAAAGTCAAAACGGCGGGCCCAGCGGGTGCTGGACATCACTTCCTTCAGCGGCACGGCAGGATACACCCGGAAGCCGAAGAGGCAGTCTCCCAGGTTGGACATCGTTTCCACCCGGGCCCACCAGTTCGCGATGCGGCGTCCGCGCAGGCGGATGAGCGGCGCACTGCTGTCGAACTGGGGCAGTCCCAGCACCACGGCGTTGGGTTGTTCCTGGGACGCTTCCATGAACGTGCCAATGTGGGACGCTGCATGCTGGCCATCGGCATCCATGGTGAGCACGTGCGTGAAACCTTGGGCAATAGCCTCGTGAGTGCCCACCAGAACGGCGGCTCCTTTGCCAGAGTTTTTGGGCAGGCGAAGCAGCCTCAAGTCGCCCACATGCTGGGGCAGGATCTCTTCCACAGCCTTGTCACTGCCATCGGTGCTGCCATCAATCACGACCCAGACGGGCGACCAGTGTTGCAGTGCGCCCTTGACCGTTTCCACAAGCTTGGGGCCCGTATTGTACGACGGGATCAGCAAAAGGTGGGTGCGGGAGCGTTCAGGCATCGCTTTGTCTTAGCAAGGCTCAGGCGCGGTGCAAAGGTTTGCTTGCCGGATGGAGGTAGTGAGAATGAAAAAGTGCGTCAGTGGGCAGTGCGTCAGTGGTCAAGGTGTTGGAAGCTGTTGGTAGTTCAAGCTTCAGCTTGCCTCAGGTCACGACAGACCACCTGAGCAATCCAAAGATTGAACTACCCACAGAGCCTCGCCAGCGCGGAGGCAGGGTAGTTCGAGTGTCCCCACTCGTTCAGTCGCGGCAGCCCGGATGTGTCCGTCACCTAGCGCATGCAAACTCAAACGGCGGTTGTGCAAAAAGCACAAACCGCCGCTCCTTGGACAGATACTACCTCACGGTCATGTCATGTCTTCTGTCTTCCAGTCTTCTGTCTCCGCCGAAGGCGGCTACGGTACCCTGAATACCTTCTGGGTCGTCGGGTCCATGGCCAGGGAGCCGCTGGAGAGTCCGGTGACGTCCAGTTCGTTGTACGGAGGATAGGGGCTCTTCACGCGACCGGGCTTGGCGGTCTTGCTCCCGACGAGGGGGCTGCCATTGCCGGAGGCGGCGGCGGGTTTGCTCGGCTCGGAAGTCTCGGGCTTGGGCGACGAGGTCGAAGACGGGGGCGGATTCGAACTCAGAGTCGGCGCAGGTTCGTGCTTCTTCGGGGGAGGCTCTGGTGGGCTGTCAGGGCTGGAACTGGCGTTGGAGGTCGTGACGGGCGAGTGGCTGCCTTGGGGCTTGCTCGATGTGTTCTCCGTTGGCTTGGGCTTCGACGGCTTGGGAGCGGTCGTTGTGTTGGAGCTCAGGTGAGAGGGGGTGTTGCCCGGAGTTTTGGAAGGCGCCGGGTTTGGCTCCTTGCGGGGCTTGGGCTCAGAAGTTGGAGCCGGAGTCTCGGACTCACCGGGGCCTTCATAAGGCATGTCGCGGTCGCGCTCACGCTGGCGGCTGGGGCCGGGAGGGGGGGAGTTGCGCTCATACTCGTAGTCGTCGGCAGGGGCTGCCTCCGACTCGGGCAGGGTGCGACGAGGGCCGGGGCCGGGGCCCTGCCGGGGGGCGGGCCGGTCATAGCCGTTGCCGTAGTCTGCGGGACCGCCGGGCACAGGT
>JBGGMQ010000287.1:0-3641 GCA_041287975.1 Verrucomicrobium sp.
AAGGCTTCAAGTTCTGAAGCGGAACGGGGAGGCGGGTGGGGCGGCACTACTGCGCTGGGATCAACGAAGGGTCTGACGGCAAAAGCAAAGGAGTGGCGGACTTTAGTCTGCCTACCGCGCTACCCCCGTCTCCCAATGCCAGTCCCGTCCGCGGGATCCGTCACTCCACTGTACTGCGACCTGTCATGATCGTCTTTGAATCAGAGTCGCTCCGATGCCGAAGGCATCACCGAGGGTAGCCAGGGGTTGAGCGCAGCGACACCCCTGGAAAGTGAGTCCCGACCTGGCACCCTGAAAGCGGTGCCAGAGACGTCGCCCAAGCCGGAGAGCACCTCTCTTCTGGCATCCCTTCAGGATGCAGGCAATTTCTGATGCTCCAGGGGTGTTGGTCGTGTTACTCCCTCAACCCCTGGCCACCCTCTGGGATGCCTTCGGCATCGAAACTCGGGGGCCGGTCTTGGATCTCTGTTATTAGGGCGTGTTTGAAGACGTCGGTCGCTCGAATGAGAGCAGCGCCTGCGCGAGCATCAAAGTAATGCCGTTATCATCCCTGGCATTGGAAGGCATGGGTAACGCGGAGTCAGGCTAAAGCCCTGACACTACTTTGCCCAAGTCAAAGCAATGCGGATCAGCTTTTCAAACACGCCCTGGCGTCGCAAACCCGATGTCCTCCAAGGAAGTTCGCATTGTTTCATTGATCCAATCCTCTTCGACCACTCCCCTAAACCCAAAAAAGAATCAGTCTCTGTGCCTCTGCGTCTCTGTGGTTAAATCAAAACCCTCCGCCACACCCCAGACGCTCTTCTCCCTATTGCTCCTCATTTCTTCGCACCCTTGTCCGCTTCCGGAGGAGGCACCAACGGCGTCACTTCTGCAGTGGGATTGGCCATGTCCCAGATCTTCAACTCCAGCGGCCGGGTCATGATGGGCTTCAGCTTTTCATCAATGATGAGCATGTGCTCAGAGAGCGCGGACTCAAGTTGAGAACGTGTGATGTATGGGGGAGACCCCGTTAAGGCCTCTGACCCCAGCACTCCTGCAACGTCAGGCTTTTTGTCTTCCTTCAGGGCAAAGATTTGATCGTCCAAAAACTGCGTGGTCTTGGCCGTTTCCTCCTCCTTGGTTTTCAGTGCGTCCAGTTCCCGAGTCAGCTTTTCAATCGTGGTTTGCTGACGCACCGACTTCGATTCCAGCATCAACGCCAGATATCCGATCGCCAGTGCCAAAGCGAGACTGAGAATGGCCGGGAGGTGGTTCATACTCGACTCAATGCGGAATTCTGAAGGCCAGTGCAGCCAACCCTTCACAAACTACGCCAGATTGGTGCCAAGGTCGACCTCCATTCAATACGTAAAGAGTCAATGGTCCGGGCGTGACCATTCTCGCGATGCCGCCCTGCCGAACTTCAATTGTCCCGCTTCTCCAATGAAAACTTGCGACCCGGCGTCAGAGCGCTCAAAGGCAATGGCGGGGGATTCGTTGATTGAGCAACCGACCGTGGCAGGGGCGGCGGCAGAGCTGCGGGTTGACCAGGGACTGGCAACCTGGGATCTACCACCGGGGTGGGAGGATTATTGCGACTTTGAAGATACTCTTTAACGGTCACGTAAGCTCCGAGCAGGAGCACAAGGCCTAACACGCACTTGCCAACGAATTCACCAACCCTCTCACCCGTGGCCGCATCGTAGCTGAACCATCCCAACACCATCTTCGTAACCGCAATAACGATGGCGATCAAGATGGCCAGGAACAAAAATCCAATCCACTCTTCAATTTTGCCCTTGAGGTATTTCTTGATCATGGCCCGACGGTATCGCCTGCAAGGTCGTATCTCAGACCCATGACGGAGTCAACTCTGCTGAAGGGTCGAAAAATTGCACTCCAGGGTGACAACCAGCGCTGGCGGCTTGGCCAGAGTCTGGTAGACCACTCAGTACCGCTCGGTCAGCTTGAGCAGGGTGGCGATTTGCTCCTCGGTCGCATCTGTATCCAGAACAAATGTGAGCCGGATGTTTTGAAACCCCACAGGCACTTCTTTCGAGACCCCAAGAGTGCCGCGAAAATCGAGATCGCCCTCGGCCTTCACCGTGGCATGGCGCAGTTCAATGCCAAGGGCTGTTGCCACGGCCGTGAGCGTCACCCCTGAACAGGCCACGAGGGCCTCCAGCAGCATGTCGCTCGAGCAAGCGGCCATGCCTGTGCCGCCGGTGGCAGCGTGCAGTCCGGCTTCGACGAGACCTTTGCTCGTGCCTACTTTGCAGGTCACACCTTCGCCTGCGTGGCCTTCCGCCCGCAGAGTGACCCACGCGGTCTCAGGGGTGTTCCGGTACTCCTCCTTGAGTGGAGTCTGGAGGGCGCGCAATTCATCAGCATTCATAGGAAGGAAGTTCAGGAGTGGGGGAAATCTGTGGCTCAAGGCCCAACGCATCACAGCGAGCCAATACACACCTTCACGACCATTTCGACCAGTCGCCATTCACCACCCGTCGCCAGAACTCATCGCCAAACTTCATCGCCATGAAACCCATGACTAGCGCAATGCCTCCCACCGCCGCCCAAAAAGTCCCTGTAAAGGCTGCGATCTCTCCAAGCAGCCAAAAGAACGCCATTACGAAACCGAAAATCAGCCCACACCCAAAACGGATGCCTTTCTCCACGCCATCAGGTTCGTGATCTGGAAGCATGCGGAACTCTCCACCTCATACCAGGAAAACGCTAGATCGAACTGATAGCCCGAATTCTGTAAATTCCGTTAATTCTGTCTGACCTGCTTCGCAGGAGACACAAGACTTGAAGACTCCAGACACAAGACCGGAAGGGGCACGGAGTGATTCCGCATTCCCTCTTCCGAATTTACCCATCCTGTTAATCCTTCAAAAATCTTGTCAATCCTGTCTCCAAAAAGCCCCACATCATCCCAGCTTTTCCAGGTCAATCCACTTGCGCTGCTCCCATGAAGCCAGGCCTGCCTCGGCGAGTTGCACGCCTTTGGCCCCTTCTCTGAGGGTCCAGCGGAAGGGGGCATCCACGGCCACGTGTTTCAAGAACAGTTCCCACTGGATCTTGAAGGCATTGTCATAGGTCGTGGCATCGGGCACTTCCTGCCAGCCTGCGTTAAAGTTGATGGGCTGGTCGATATCGGGATTCCAGATGGGGCGGGGGGTGGTGCCGAGGCTCTGGGCCCAGCACTTGCGCAGGCCGACGATGGCGGAACCATGCGTGCCGTCCACCTGCATGGTGAAGAGGTCATGGCGGCGCACGCGGGTGGTCCAGGAACTGTTGAACTGGCAGATCACACCCGTTTCCGTTTCGAACGTGGCATAGCAGGCGTCGTCTGAAGTGCAATCATACTTGTTGCCACGCTCGTCCACACGAGTGGGGAGGTGAGTCGCCCCCAGGCAACTCACGGACTTCACCTCGCCAAACAGGTTGTCCACGACGTAGCGCCAGTGGCAGAGCATGTCCACGATGATGCCGCCGCCGTCTTCCTTGCGATAGTTCCAGGAGGGACGCTGGGCAGGCTGATCCTCATCGAGACCCGTGAAGACCCAGTAGCCGAACTCACCACGCACACTGAGGATCTCGCCAAAGAAGCCCTGGTCCCGCAGGACCTTGAATTTGCGAATGCCAGGCAGCCAGAG
>JBGGMQ010000288.1:0-2858 GCA_041287975.1 Verrucomicrobium sp.
CACCAGAGGCTAAAACGGGTGCGCCCGATCCCACTGGCAACACCACCCAGGCCGAGTATGAGGCCATGGTCCTCGCAGGCAAGGAGTACATCAAGGCAGGCGACATCTTCCAGTTCGTGCCCTCACAAAGGTTCGAGACCGACTACACCGGCAGCCCTGTGGACCTCTACCGCGCGTTGCGGCACGTGAATCCCTCGCCCTACATGTTCTGCCTGAATTTCCCCGACGGTTTCTCGCTCGTGGGCAGCTCACCAGAAGTGCATGTGAAGTGCATCAATGGCAAAATTGAGATCCGCCCCATCGCTGGTACACGCTGGAGAGGGGCAACTCCTGCTGAGGATGATGCGCTCGCAGAGGAACTCCTGCAGGATCCCAAAGAACGTGCCGAACATATCATGCTCGTGGACCTCGCCCGCAACGATGTCGGCCGCGTGTCCGAGTTCGGCAGTGTACGCGTGAATGAGCTCATGGTCATTGAGCGCTACTCACACGTCATGCACATCGTCTCCAATGTGGATGGGACGCTGTCGGCAGACCGCAACGCTTATGATGTCATGCGCGCCACCTTCCCGGCGGGCACCGTCAGTGGTTCGCCGAAAGTGCGCGCCATGGAGATCATCAACGAAGTCGAAAAGAGCAAGCGTTGCGCTTACGCAGGTGCAGTGGGTTACTTCGGGTTCGATGGCACACTCGACAGCTGCATCGCCTTGAGAACGTGTGTATTGAAGGATGGCAAAGCCTATGTGCAAGCCGGGGCTGGAGTCGTGGCGGATTCAGACCCAACGTATGAATATAATGAAACCTTAAGTAAAGCGCGTGGCCTGCTGCGCGCCCTGGAATGGGCCAAGGATCTCTCGGCCTGAAAAAAGAGTACAACCAACAGCCGGGTTTGGTCGTTTTAACCATTGCCCTGTCATTGGGGTGATTCTGGAAATTTTATAATAAAACTCGCTTCACGGATTGCACCGTGCAGCGACTTCATGGTAAAATACCCCTCACGCCCCGACCCCCTCGCGGAAATCATGATTTGCAAACAGTTGACCCAACCGTTGATTTGTTCGCTGGTGGCCTTGGCCGCGACTGCGCTCTCTGCTCAGACGCTGACCCCGGTCGCCGCCAACATCAGCAGTGAAAGTGCCTCCCTCGGTGCCCTTTCCGTGAGCCGCCAGACCTTAGGCACTTCTCCGTCGCCGTCTCCACTTCCGCGCGTTTTTGCCCCCACGTTGCCTCGCGCCACCTACACGAAGTATCCTTGGAAGACGGACATTGTCGCCACGGTGTTCTGGGTGGGGGAGTTGCCTACGGAGAACAATCCCACGCCGAACACGGCCAGTTCCTGGGACACCCAGTGGACGGCCAATTTTGGAGGGTACGATGATCCCGATCCCGCCCGCCGTGCTCCCGATTACCGCCCTGCGGGCTTCGTGCCCAAGCAGAACCCGTTCTACATCGCTCTGCCGTACAACGACTGCATTGACTACAAGACGACCAAGGATACCGCCGCCAAGCTCATTCCCTGGTTCAAGCAGCACTTCAAGGAGCAGGGGAAATCCGTCTGCCGGGACCGCTGGATCGCTCTCCGCTCAGGTGATCGCGTCTGCTACGCCCAGTGGAGCGATTGCGGCCCCTTCGTGACGGATGACGTTGCCTACGTCTTCGGTGACGGTCGACCCACCAACCCCAAGAACAACGGGGCAGGGATCGACGTCTCTCCGGCCGTTCGTGACTACCTCGGCTTCAAGACCAACACCAAGGTCGACTGGCGTTTCGTGGATGTGGAGGAGGTTCCTGAAGGCCCGTGGCGCATGTACGGTACCAACAATCACTTCGTGCAGCAGGCGGGCCGCAACAAAGACCTGGTCGCTTCCCGCTTGGAAGAACTGCGCCGTCAGCGTGATGAGTGGTTTCGCTCCAATGGCAGCGGTCGCCAGCTTCGCCAGTAGCCTTTCCGCCGTAGCCCTTGCCCAGGTTATTTTGTCCGACGTCTCTCCGGAGGTTCCTTCCACTTGACGTCGTGCCCGCCATCCTTGACCTTTGTCTCTTGCACTTAAGGTCATGAGAAAAACGGGTTCACGCACCTCTACCCGGAAAACCGCCCAGCCCATGTCGGGCTGCTTCAAGGCGGTGCTGATAGGTTTTGTAATTTTGGTCCTCGGTGGGCTTGCCGCTGTCTTTGTTGCGGGTGATGTGGCCAAGAGCTTCTGGGATAAAGTTCCCACCGGTTTCCTGACGGGTGTCACCAAGGTGAATGCCAGCAATGTCCTCATTGACATCGGCCGATCCCATGGGGACGTCCTTGAGGTCGCCTCTCCGTTGAAGACGATGGAACTCTTCAGCAAGGCCGACTCCCGCTTCGCCGCCTGGGGCAAGGTGTACCTCGGCACTTCCGTTACCGAGATCAAGGTGCCGGCCTCCTACCGCTTCCACATCAAGCTGTCAGAGATGAAAGGCGTCCGGGTGGATGAGCAGAACAAGATCTTCATCGTCAAAGTCCCTGTCATTCATCCCTCCCTCCCCGTTGCCTTTGATACCACCGGGGTGGAGAAGCGCTCTGAAGACGGCTGGTTCCGTTTCGACGGAGCCCAGCAGCTCGCCGCGATGGAGAAGAACATCACGCCTGACCTCGAGAAGCGTGCCACCCAGCACCTCCCCGCCATCCGCGAGCACGCCCGGGGAGACATCGAGGAGTTTGTGCAGAAATGGATCGTCGACACCCGCCCTGAATACAAAGACAAGATCAGCACCGTCAAAGTGATCTTCGAAGGCGAGAACGAACAGAAAATCCTGGAGCGCCCCCCGCTGGTGCCGTAGCCCGCTGCGCGGGGGACGGAAGACTGGAAGACGAAAGACGAAAGACG
>JBGGMQ010000289.1:0-2794 GCA_041287975.1 Verrucomicrobium sp.
GCCTGGCGTGTGGCCACAGATGAGGAAGAGCTCTCCATGAAAGCTCTGCTGCACAAGAGCGGCTTCGCTGTCTCGCCCGTCATGGATCGGGACTACTTCCACTCCATTTACTATCGCGAGCGCGGCGGCATCCTGTTTGAGATCGCCACGGAAGCCCCGGGCTTCGCGGTGGATGAAGATCCGGCCACACTTGGCACTTTGCTTAAACTGCCAGGGCAGCTTGAACCTCTGCGGGACAGGATCGAGAAGGTGCTGCCTCCCTTGTCTGCACCTTCACTGCCAGCGTCCAACCCTGCCTCCTGACCGATGTCCGTTCACGATATTTCCCAAACCCTGCAATTTGGCACCCCTTTGACCGAGGCCAGGTCGGCCCTGATCCTGGTGCATGGCCGCGGCGCCTCCGCTGAGGACATCGCGGGCCTCGCGGAGATGCTTCCCCAGGATGGTGTCGTCTTTTTTGCTCCTGATGCCGATCAAGGGACCTGGTATCCGCAGCGCTTTTTCATGCCGCTGGCGATGAATGAGCCCGGCCTCTCCAGCGGGATCCAGCTCCTGCACGACTTGGTTCAAGAAATCACCAAGGCTGACATCCCGGTGGGGCGCATCGGTCTTGCGGGATTCTCCCAGGGGGGCTGTCTGGCCCTTGAATACCTGGTGCGTCATCCCGCCAAGTTTGGCCTGGTTGCCGGCATGAGCAGCGCTTTGATCGGGCCAGCGGGCACAGTGCGTCCCGAGCTGGATTTGCAAGCAGTGCCGGTGCTCGTGGCCTGCGCCGAGCGGGATCCGCACATTCCCCTGGAGTTTGTGAAGTCGAGCATCGCCACCTTCAAGGACATGAATGCGGACCTCACCTCCCACATCTTCCCCGGTGGGGATCACACTGTTTTCCAGCAGGAAATCGACTGGCTGAGGGCGAGGATGAGCGCCTGGGAGTAATGTCGGCAGGGTTTGCTTTACTTGAGAGGACCAGCAGGAACAGTTGTCACGAATGCCTCTCGATCCCCAAGGGTCTAGAGTGAGTCATTCCACATCCTATCCCATCTCATGAGCACCAAAATCAAGGTCATCTTCTACAGCCTCTACGGTCACATCTACCACATGGCGGAAGCCGTTGCCGCGGGGGCTCGCGAAGTTCCCGGCACCGAGGTGGAACTGCTCCAGGTGCAGGAAACCCTGTCTGACGAGATCATCGGCAAAATGGGTGCCACGGAGGCCAAAAAGGCTTTTGCCCACATCCCAGTGGCAGATCCCAAGACGCTCAATGAGGCCGATGGCATCCTGTTTGGCACGGGCACCCGCTTTGGGAGCGCCACCTCTCAGATGCAGGCCTTCTTTGACGCCACGGGATCGCACTGGACTGCCGGGGCCTTGGTTGGCAAAGCAGGCGGTGTCTTCACCTCGACAGCCAGCCAGCATGGCGGTCAGGAGACCACGCTCATCAGCATGCAGACCTTCCTTTTCCATCAGGGCATGGTCGTGGTGGGCGTGCCCTACGCTGCACCGGAGCTGCTGAACATGAAGGAAATAACTGGCGGGTCCCCCTATGGTGCGACCACCATCACAGATACCCAGGGTCAGCGGCTGCCGAGTGAAAATGAACTGGCCATCGCCCGCTACCAAGGGCGGCATCTGGCCCAGGTGGCCGCCAAGCTGGCGGCGAAGTGAGACTCGGCGCACAAGCGTGAAAAAGGGAGGCAGCACTGCTGCCTCCCTTGAACAAACTTTCTCACAGGCACAGGCGGGTCAGATCCCGTAACCCTGGCGGTACACCTTGTGAATGAAGGCGTCCGCCTCAGGCGCATTCGTCGCCTTGAGGTTCACGGAATCCCATTCGATCCGCTTGCCAAAACGTACGGGCAGCAGGCCGACCAGGAGCGCCTCTGTGAACGGTGCAGAGTAGTGGAAGCCGGAGTGCGCGTCCTCGGGTTTGTCAGCTTTGCAGGCCTCGACCCACTCGCGACGATGTCCCACGGTGCAGCGGGCAATGGTCTTGGCGGGCATGACGAAGTCCTTCATGCGGGACTCGGGTACGAGGCGGGGTGTGCCTGCCCAGCCACCGGCGAGGATCACGCCCTTGTCACCCACGAAGTAGATGCCGTTGTCGCCCAGGTTGCGCTCCGCTTCCATGCCGGGTGGCTTCGGAGGCATCTTGCCGCCGTCGTACCAGACCATCTTCACGGCAGGCATGGTGCCGCGGGCGGGGAAGTGGTAGGTGATGATGTTCCACTCGGGGAAGGACTGGTTGTTGTTTGGAGCGCTTTCCGCGTCCACCCAGTCCGGTGCGCCCAGATCCAGGGCGTAAAAGGCCGGGTCGGCATTGTGCACCGCCATGTCGCCCAAGGCACCGCAGCCGAAATCCCACCATCCGCGCCATTTCCGCGGGCAATACTCAGGGTGATACTTCGTCGGCTTGTCCACCGGGCCGAGCCAGAGGTCCCAGTCGAGGGTGTCGGGGATCACCGGCGTGTCGGTGGGGGCGGGCTTGCCCTGGCTGTCCCAGAACTTGCCGGGACGGTCGGACCAGACGTGCACCTCGGTCACATTGCCGATGATGCCAGCCTGGATCCACTCACGGGTCAGACGGAGGCCTTCGCTCGCGTGCCCCTGGTTGCCCATCTGGGTGACCAGTTTGCTTTCCTTGGCCACCTTCGCCATCTGGCGGGCCTCGCCGATGGAGTGGGCCAGGGGCTTCTCCACGTAGACGTGCTTGCCGGCGCGCAGCGCCAGGATGCTGGCGGGGGCGTGGACGTGGTCCGGCGTGGCCACGAGCACGGCATCAATGTCCTTCTGGTCC
>JBGGMQ010000290.1:0-2685 GCA_041287975.1 Verrucomicrobium sp.
TCTCGACGTGGTGCCGATGTGGGCGAGCTTCTTTTCGTCGTTGAAAGCGTGATTGTGCCACGGGATTCCGTGCAGATTCACGTCGCCCAGCTTATGCCGCACCTCCTCCACGGTCATATCGCGATGCGCTCCCAGGCCGAAAAGGATGAGCATATTCTCCGGGGTTGCTCCGCCGGCCAGGAGGTATTCCAGAACCGCGCCGAAATACTCCCGGATGGGGGTGGGGCGGCTGATGTCATCCACGCAAAGGACGATGCATTTGTGCCGCAGATCACGGTCGCGCAGTGGGGTGGCACTCCCGATCGGATGGTCCAGAGCGTCCACCAGCGCGCCGCCGACTTGCTCGAGTTTCGGATGCGGATTCGGTCGCACCGTGTCGACGATCTTCCACCCGTCCGGGATCGGGAGAGAGAGTTCCTCACTGCCCAGCGGGATCTTGATAGAAGTCATGAATTGCGAGGCAGGATCGGGCTTCCAGTGCCATTCATGGTTGATCTACAGCACAAAGCGAGACGCCGAGAGACTTAGCGTCACAAGCAACGGACATAGCCAGCCCTTATTCGCAACCCGCCGACGCGCGGACGCTTTTTTGGTTTAGATGAAAACTCCGCCAATACAGCTTGAGTCGAGGGGGCGATTCCCGAAGATCGCGCCCCATTCATGCACGACTCCTCTCGCCAGAAAGCGCTTTCACTCTCCATCGGGGCACTCGGGGTGGTCTACGGAGATATCGGGACGAGCGTGCTCTACGCATTCAAGGAGTGTCTGGCCCATGGCCTCTCGACGGAAAAGGAAATCGTCTCCGTCCTCTCGTTGATCTTGTGGACGCTCTTCACCCTCGTGTCGGTGAAGTATCTCTGGCAGATCATGCGAGCCGATAACCAAGGGGAAGGCGGCATCCTCACGCTCCTTTCGCTGGCGGTGGGACCTGGGCCGTCCAAGGGAAAGTCATGGACCGGTGGACTTCTGGTCATCGGGCTGGCTGGAGCTGCTCTGCTCTATGGGGACGGGGTGATCACGCCGGCAGTCACCCTGCTTTCCGCCACCGAGGGGTTGGAGATCGCCACCGAGAAATTGCACCCCTTCATCATTCCGCTGACGCTCGGCATCCTTTGCGCGCTCTTCGCAGTCCAGTCCAAAGGAACGGGCACGATCGGCAAATTCTTCGGGCCGGTGATGTTGGTCTGGTTTGCCACCCTGGCTGTTCTGGGCGTCTTTCACATCGCCCAAAATCCGTCGGTCCTCCGCGCGCTCAACCCGTTGGAGGCACTCGACTTCTTCCGGCAGCACAGCACCGGCTCCCTGGCGATCATGGGGAGCGTCTTCCTCGTGGTCACCGGCGGGGAAGCTCTGTATGCGGACATGGGCCATTTCGGGAGAGAGCCGATCGCCCGAGCTTGGACCTGGCTGGTCTGTCCCGCGCTGATTCTGAATTATCTCGGCCAGGGGGCGCTGGTTCTTCTCCACCCGGAGGCGCGGGAAAACCCATTTTTCCACATGGTGCCCGATTTGCTGCTCTACCCACTGATCGCGATCGCGACCGCGGCATCGGTCATCGCTTCGCAGGCGCTCATCTCCGGCGCCTTCTCGCTCACCATGCAAGGGATTCAGATGGGCTACATCCCGCGGATGGAAATCCTGCACACTTCCAAAGATGAGCACGGGCAAATCTATATCCCGAAAGTCAACGTGATGCTGGGGATCGGCTGCGCGGTGCTGGTCGCCACGTTTCGCAGCAGCTCCGCGCTGGCCAGCGCCTACGGGATCGCCGTCACCTTGACGATGCTCGCCACCACGGCGCTTTTTTACGTGGCCGCGCAGAGGCTATGGGGCTGGCACCCGGTCAAGGCAGGGCTATTTTGCGCGCTCTTCGGCGTGATCGAACTCACTTTCTTTGCCGCCAATGCGCTCAAGGTGCTGCATGGCGGCTGGCTGCCCCTGGCCGCCGGAGCGGTCATCTTCACCATCATGACCACTTGGAAAGCGGGCCGCCAATTGCTGCGCAATAGCATGCCAGCCAGCATGTCGCTGGATGATTTCATTGGCTCGATCACCTTGGCGGGAACTCTCTCCGAGCAGAACCGGCTGCACCGGACCCGGGGCACGGCGGTGTTTCTGGCCTCCAACCCCGCGGCGACGCCGAATGCGATGCTGAAGAACATCACGCATAATCAGATCCTCCACACGCGGAACATCATCCTCACCATGCTCACGGACCGCGACCGCCCCCATGTGCCGGCGGCGGAACGGGTGGAGATCGAGGACAAGACGGAGGGATTTTTCCGCCTCGTCGCTCACTTCGGCTTCATGGAGACCCCAGATATCGCCGAGGTCATCCGGGCGGCGAAGGCAGCAGGCCTCCCGATCGAGCGGGACAAATGCACCTACTTCATCGGCAAAGAGAGGATCATCGCCACAGCCAAACTGGGCATTGCCCTATGGCGGGAACATCTGTTCGTCTTTCTCAGCAAGAACTCGGAGAACGCAGCCGACTTCTTTCAGCTCCCTCCCGACCGGGTCTATGAGGTGAGCCATGTCGTCGAGATCTAGTGTCCTGTCAGCCAAGTGCTTTGCAAAAATCAGGCATGGAGAAGGAAGATCACCACGAAGACGCGAAGGCACGAAGGGGCAAAGAGCGAGGGCAGCTGCTGAGATTGCGCCCACCTTCGTGCCTTCGCGTCTTCG
>JBGGMQ010000291.1:0-4066 GCA_041287975.1 Verrucomicrobium sp.
GCTTTGTTGAAGTGAAAGGTCAAATCAGTGGACAGTGCGTCAGTGGGCAGTGGTCAAGGTGGAGGATGCCGAGATTGGATCGGAACTATAGTCGGCCTCTTCTGCCGCATCACCGGGGTGAATATGTCTGGACCATTGGACCTCCATTCAGGCCCCAAGCTGCCGCATGGCATCGAAAGCCAGGGAAACAAACCAAGAATCCCACCCCACCCTCCACCTTGCCCACTGACGCACTGCTTACTGACTCACCGAATTACTGGATCACCCCTTGTGCCCATGCTAACCTAGGCACCATGTCCACCCAGACCTATCCCTGGTCGAATACCCGCCGCACGGCGTTCAAGTTTGAGCGCTGGTCCTGGAGTCTCCGGCTCTGGCTGCTGTTCGCGTTTGGCTTGGCGATTTTGTTCCATTGGTGGTTGTACTACTTTTTCAGCACGGTGGACTTCGGGAAGCAGATGCTGCCGACGGAGGAGCAGAAGAAGCCTCGCTCGGAGCGCATCGCCATCAACCCTGAGGCGCTGAAGGATCAGAAGGCGATCACGCACATCCCGGATCTCATCGCCCCGTCAGACAAGGCGGAGCCGCAGTTGAAGGCAGATCTGCAGGACATCGCGGAGATGATCCCGGAGGACAAGCCGCTGGATCTGACGCCGGACGTGAACAAGATCACGAACTTCCTTTCCCCGGACTCCATGCCTGCGGCGAACTCGCCTGCTCATGCGCCCTCCATGGCGGCAATCGCGGACATGGCTCCTGGTCCGGATATTGCCAGCTCCATGGACACACTGAAGAGTTCCGCCCTCAGCAAGCCAGTGTCTGACCAGCAGCTCGTGCTGCCTGCCCGCCCGCTCGACCGGGAACTGGAAGGCATCGACGGCCAGTTGCTGCAGAAGCTGAACAACCAGAGCGAGGCCGGCGATGGCTCGCGCAAGATGCGTGGGTACAGCAATCTGGAGGATCTGCTGGCCCGTGGCGGTGCAGTGGATGCCAGCACGGCTCCGATCATGCTGCCGACGGACCTTCTGTTTGAATATGGGAGTGATCAACTGGCCGAGGCCGCCCGCCTCAGCCTCATGAAGCTGGGCTACCTGATCATGAAGAACCCCAACAGCCGCTTCATCATCGAGGGACACACGGACACGATCGGTTCGGCAGAATTCAACTACGACCTCAGTCAGCGTCGTGCCAATGCCGTGGTGGCCTGGCTGATCCGTTCACTCAAGATCACCAACGAACGCATTGATGCCGTAGGGATGGGCGAGAGCCGTCCCCTGCCCCGCGTGAACCCCAACGGCACGAAAGATGAGCAGGCGCTCAACCGACGCGTGGAAATCAAGGTGCGCCCCATCAGTCAGTAGCTAAATAGATAGAGCTGCGATCGAACCTTGCGCTGCACGATCCAGCAAGGTCTGCCTGCAGGACGACGTTCATTTCACTTCACTTCACCGAGCACACTCACACTCAAGCCAAAAAGAAAAACACTGCATGGGGGACAAGGAAGCGGCGGCACCGCGCAGAAACACCGGCATCACAAAGGTTGGCCGGTGGGTGGGTTTTCTCCTCCTGGCAGGATTGTTTGTCTTCACCTATCTGCGGATCGGCGGGCTACTCATCTCCCAGACGAACAACACCACGGAGCAGATCCTGGGGGGAGACCAGAAGCACAACATGCGGTTGGCTCTGGAGACGAGGGAGGACCTGAAACCTGACTTCAACAAAGGTTTCACCAAAGCGATAAAGGACTTCTTCCCTCACCGGACTGATGGCGTGGTGAACCCCCTCTGGCCTTGGGTGGCCGCCTGGATGGCGACACCGGAACATCCCACGCCTACGGAAGCGGACGCGCAGACGGTGACGGAGCAGGATGCAGACTTCTTCAATCGTGGACGCTGGTTCCATGTCTTCATGACGGTCACGTTTCTGACCATCCTGGGCATCGCGGCGTGCCGCATCTTCAGCCTGCCAGCGGCGCTGAACCTCATGCTGCTGGGGGGCTTCGGAGCCCTGCTGCCACGCTCGGCCTATTTCCAGCCTGAGCCGCTCTACTTCGTCTTTTTCTTCCTGACCTGGGTGGCTTGCATCTCGGCGCTCACGCACAACACGCTCTGGATCTACGGACTCATCGGGGCGCTCTCCGGCGTGGCCTACATGGCGAAGGGGTCGATCTCGCCCTTGATCGGTGTTTTCATCGGCGTCAGTTCGTTGCGTTGCCTGTGGGAGATGGTGAGCGCACGCCGGCGCGGCTTCGTGCTGGCCAATGCCAACCTCTGGCACTGGCGCAACCACTTGATGGGGCTGCTCATCCTGGGGATGGTGCACCTGCTGACCATCGGCCCACGGCTGACGGATTCGAAGGAAAAGTTCGGCGATGCTTTCCACTCCTACCCTGCCTACTGGATGTGGATGGACAAATTCAATCCCGACTGCTACGAGTGGATGGGACGGCACAATACCAAGGAGACGCTGACGGCGATTCTGCCCGAGGACAAACCTTCGCTGAAGAAGTACCTCGACACTCATGGTACGGACGAGTTCACCACCCGCCTTAAAGATGGCACGTGGAATCGCGCGAGTGAATTCCTCTGGCCCAAGCAGACCAAGCGCAGCAAGAAGGCGGAGAATCAGAAGCCGTGGAAGTCCCTGCTGGAATGGCGCGGCATCTACCTGCTGTGGCTGGGTGGCATGCTGGCTGCGCTGGTTGTCGTGCTGTGCAGTGCCGCACCGAAGGCTGAGCACGCCGGGCATGTGGTCTTCCGCCATGGCACCACGACGATTCTCCTGTTTGTGACCGGGTCAGTGGCGGTCTATGCCCTGGCGTATGGGTTCTATGCACCTATTGCACGGGGCAGCGGGGACCGTTTCATGCTTTCCTTGTACCTGCCGCTGGCCTTCTGCCTCATCTGGGGGGCGGAGTCCATTGTGCGCCGCATTCGCCGCCGTCAGGGCTCCAGCCCGTGGATCGCGCGCAGCTACCTCGCCGCACAGTGGCTGCTCTTTGCCGCCATTTCCTGGCGTCTTGTGGAGATCCTGCAGTTCCCTTATTTCGACAATCGTTAATGCCGCCTCATGGCCAAGCCCGCGCCCACTCTTCTGCTCTGCTTCGACTTTGATGGCACTCTCGTGAACCACGAGGGGGAGCTGCCCTTTCACCCCGCCATGGGGGACATGCTGCGGCAATACAAGAGCCAGGGAGCCGCGTGGGTGGTGAACACGGGCCGTAGTCTGAGCCAGACCTTGGAGGGCATCGCGCAGCATCACATCTTTCAACTGCCGGACTACATCATCGCCCAGGAGTGCGAGATCTACTGCCCCGGCTTTTTCAAGGCCTGGAAAGACTTTGGCTCCTGGAATTCCCGGGCCCGCCGGGCGCACGACCACTTCGTGGAGAAGCACCGCGCATTCCTGAATGAAATGCGGGACTATGTGCACGGCGAAACTCGGGCCGAGTTCCTCATGGGCGAGCTAGGTCAGGTCGGCATCGTCGCCGAGGACGAAGCCGAGCTTGATGGCATCTGCACCGTCATCGAGGCCCGTGGTGCCTCTCGTGACCCTGAGATCGGCTACCATCGCAACGGCCGCTACCTGCGCTTCTCCCATGCCTCCTACAGCAAGGGCACCGCGCTGCAGGAACTGGCCCGCCTGATCGGTGTGCCCCGGGAGAAGATCTTCGCAGCAGGGGACAATCACAATGATCTCTCGATGCTGGACGCCAGCGTGGCAGGAAACATCGCCTGCCCCTCGAACGCCCTTCTACCAGTGAAGGATCATGTGCGCTCCCACGGCGGATTTCTGGCCAGCCGGCCCGCGAGTGAGGGGATGATGGAGGCGCTGCAGCACTTCTTTGGGAAGTGAGAGAGGCCTCAGAGCAGCAACACCATTTGAGGTGGTGAAGCCGCGTTAGATCGGCTTGCCAGCTTTATCAAGGATGATCACATAGGGCGGATCGTATTTGTTGCACCGGATCCTTTCGTTGGTGCCTTTTTTGATCCGTTTTGCAAACACCTGCTGGACTCTGCCATCGGTCTTCACCAGATCGCCACCCAATTCACGTTTGGAGAGTTCG
>JBGGMQ010000292.1:0-9829 GCA_041287975.1 Verrucomicrobium sp.
GACGTCCCCGTCGCCGTCTGACCGGCAACACACGACCATCCACGACAGCCACCAGCGAAGCCCAACGCCATCCCGCGACACCGCAAGCTCAAGAAAACTTCCCACCGCCCCAACACGCCAAACACCTGGCGACGCAGTCGCTTTGGAGTGCGCGCGAGAATCGCCGCTTTGAGAGGTCCGCAACGCCCATACCACAAAGGACATCACCGGAGCCCCCGTCCAAGGAGCGGCGACGTCCCCGTCGCCGTCTGACCGGCAACACACGACCATCCACGACAGCCACCAGCGAAGCCCAACGCCATCCTACGACACCGCAAGCTCAATAAAACTCCCGGGAACCCATCACTCCCACCACCTGGACGCGCAGCGTCTTTGGAGTGCTGCGGCCTGACACAGCTTTGAGAGGTCTGCAACACCCATACCACAAAGGACATCACCGGAGCCCCCATCTAAGGAGCGTCAACGGCCCGTATCTTCGGGCCTCTCAAGGAAAAAGTCTTGAGTTTGATGCCGCTTCTCCGCAAAGTTATACGGTTCCCTCACCCAATCCCGCCGTGACAACGCGAGCTCGCAAAACTCGTCTTCTCCATCTGCTGCTGATAGCCGCCGCCACATCCTGGGGGTCCCTTCCCCTTTCATCTCACGCCCAGTCTCCCCAGCCCATCTTGACCCAGGAGCAGTTCGAAAAGCTCCCCAAGCGGCTTTCACTGATGAAAGACGTGGAATTTGCTCAATGGGTCGTCGGCACAGAGTGGCAATACGAAGCGGACGGCATCGAGAAGACATCCTGGTTCGTCACCCCCACCACTCAAATCTGGACCGAAGCAAAGGGCACCACCAAACAACGTTGCCTGGGCTACACCACCACGAAAGGCACCATCCTCTCGTACCTGGAAGCTTCGCAACGGAAAATTCCCCGCCTTGTCACAGTTAATGAAGACCTCCAGTCAGCTACTCTGGACACCATTGGCAAAAAGCGCCCGATGCAATTGCTGGGACGTCGCTTCCCCAAACCTCTTGAAATGCGCATGACCCTTCCTGAGTTCGAGGAATGGATGAAGGTGCGCACCCTGCGGAGCGACAACCGTGTCTGGTTTGGTGAAGACGGATATCTCCGCTGGAACTCTGACAACGACAAAGCCAGGTTCAGCTTTCCCGGACCGGGCTTGGTCGATTGTGAGTGGAACAACCCTTGGAATCGCAGCCTGGTGATCCTGGATCCCAACATGAAGACCTATCGTTGGTTTTCCGGGTGGGGGACGGACAGTGGCAAAATCGAAGGCCCGTCCGGAAATTCGGCCGGCAAAACAACCACCGTTGCATCAGGCACGAGTGCAGGGCAGGTCCAGACAAAAAAGCGCACCGCCTCCATAGGCGGCCTTCTCGTCGTGCCCCTGGGGAACTCCCGCTACGCGGGCAAAACCTCCAAGCTCTCCATCACTGCGCTGCGTATGGACAACAACAACCCCTCCACGATTGGCTTCAACCAGGAAGTGGGCGAGAGCATGAGCAAGGCTCTGCAGGAAGTTTCCAAGTACCACACCCTACGTCATGACGGCTGGCCACGGGGTCAGAAGATGGAGATCTTCTTCGAGGACAAGTACTCGCCCAAAGACGGCCCCTCCGCTGCCGTGGCCTGCGCGCTGCTGTTGGAATCTCTCATCACCGGCGTGGAGCTTGACTCCGCATTCAGCGTCACCGGTGACCTCAACGCCGATGGCTCAGTGCAGCCCATCGGGGGAGTCATCGCCAAACTTCGCGGTGCCACCAAAGGCGGACAGAAGATCGCCGCCATCCCGTTGAAGAACCGTACCAGCGCCCTGGATCTTGCCGTGGGCGAAGGCGCAACGCCCTTTGTCGGCTTGCAGCTCTTCAGCGTGGATACCTTTGATGAGGCCCTCGCCCTGGCTCGCAACGACCGCTACCCTGCACTTGCGGAGGCCATCACCACGTTTGCGTCCGTCAGTGATACCTTGAAATCCAGTCCCGGAACACTCACGACTCCCGCGATTCGAAAGGCCTTGCAAGGAATCGTGTCGACCGCACCCAACCATGTGTCTGCCCGCCTCCTGCTGAGCATCGCCGAGGGTCGGCTTCCCAGCCAGTTCAGTGCCTCCGGTTCTCTGGAAGCCGTCGATCAAGCAGTCGCTGTAGTGCGCGAAGCAACCGACACAGACCTGACCGCCACCAGTTCCCTCGACAGCGGAAAGGTGAGCGCCTCCCGCACCCGCCTGCAAAGGCTGCGCGGCATGATCGACGCCCGCGTGCAACCCTACGTGGACGCCTGGATCACTTGGGCGACCCTGGCAGATCAGATCATCACTCGCCGCTCTGCCACGCCGCAGATGATTGAGCAGCTCAAGTCCGCTGGCACCCGGATCAATGCCGAAGCCAAAAAGATGGAAGGCAACAGCGAGTTCATGGAAGAGGTCCTGCGGTAGCACAAAAGGATCGCCGCATTCCTTTCCCAGAGAAGCGACACCGCAAGCTCAAGAGAACTTCCTAGAACCCAGTACGCCCTCAAGCCAGCAATCCCGCCGCGCCAGCCTTCGACCTCATAGGAACGTTCGTACTAAGCGATCTTAAGATTGAACTACAGACAGCTTTCCATTCACCGCACATCACCTCCCTGCGCCCCAGCATCCAGCATCCCCGTCATTGACAACCCGTCCTTGTTTGCAGCACGATTACAGCGAATGTCCCCGACATCCACTCACCCCTTTTGATTTGATGCAGCCTCCGATTCTTCCCTGGCGCCGCCGCAGCGTTCCCCCCCTCCCTGCGGCCATTTGTCTTTTCGCGTTCTTCAGCGCCACCCTCAATCTACAAGCCCAAGGCTCCCCCTCGCCTGCCTCGGCCCCTGCATCCCCAACAGCCACAAGCCTTTCCGCAATGAAAGAGGGCGAGTTCGCGCGCTGGCTTGTGGGCACGGAGTGGACCGTTGAACTGGAGGGAAAGAAACTTCGCTACTGGTTTGCCACGTCCACTCTCGCCATTCTGACAAACTCCAGCGAACCCGACAGTCAACGGGCCCTGGGCTACAAGACGGAGGGACAGGCAGGCGTGAACTGGTATCTGGATCCCGGCAACTTGGACGGCCCGCACCAGATGACCATCGCCGACGATCTGAAAAATGGCCTTCTGGAAAGTGCCAAAGGTCAGGCGCAAGCCAGCTACGCTGGCAGACGCCCCCTCCAGCCCACCAACCGGCTTTTCAGCGCCAGCCAGTTCGCAGAATGGCTCACCACGCGCACGCTGAAAGGAACCTCGGTCATCCAGTTCACCCCCGACGGACGTCTGTGGATGAATGCCCCCGACAACCAGGCGAAGTTCTCCATCCCCTGCGGAGGCATGGTGGAGTGCGAATGGAAGAACTCCTGGCACCGCAGTCTCATCGCCTTCTCCCCGGATCTAGGAACCTACCGTCACATGTCTCCTCTGGGAGGTGATGCAGGCAGGGTCCTTCCATCGGCGGAGGCACCTTCAGCCCCTCTCGCCTCCGCATCCCCCTCCATGCCGGCCCCCACACCGGCTTCCGGCACAGCCACCATCAAGAACCGCAGCGCCTCTGTCGGAGGTCTCCTCGTCGTCCCGTTGGGCGGCTCGCGCTACGCCGGGAAAACGTCCCGCCTTTCCATCACCGCCCTGAGGTCGGACGACGACGGCCCGTCCATCCTCACTTTCAACCAGGAAGTGGGGGAGAGCATGGGAACCGCCCTCAAGGAAGTTTCCAAGTACCACACCCTGCGCCACGACGGCTGGCCCGCCGGGCACAAGATGGAGATCTCCTTTGAAGACAAGTACTCGCCCAAGGATGGCCCTTCGGCCGCAGTGGCCTGTGCCCTCCTCGTCGAATCCGTCCTCACCGGTGTCGAGCTCGATCCTGCGTTCTCCGTCACCGGCGACATGAATGCAGACGGTTCTGTCCAGCCCATTGGAGGTGTCATCGCCAAACTCCGGGGGGCCACCAGGAGCGGCCAGACTTTGGCCGGTATTCCCCTGAAGAACCGCACCAGTGCGCTCGATCTGGCAGTGGGTGAAGGTGCCGCCCCCTTCATCGGCCTGCAGCTCTTCAGTGTGGAGACATTTGATGAAGCGCTCGCTCTGGCCCGCAAAGACCGCTCTGCCGCACTGACTCAAGCGCTCAACACTTTTGCCACCGTGAGCAACACGCTGCGCAGCACTCCTTCCGCTCTGAGCTCCCCTGCCATCCACTCAGCGTTGGAAGGCATCGTCGCAGCTGCGCCCAACCACATCTCCGCGCGCATTCTGCTCGCTGTCACCGACGGACGGCTGCCCAAGCAACTCAGCGCCCCGGGTTCCCTCGAGGCCGTGGATCAAGCCCTTGCGGCTGTGGCCGAAGCCACCGGGTCCGATCTCACCGCCACAAGTTCACTGGACAGCGGCAAACTGGGCGTGGCCCGGAACAAGCTGCAACGCTTGCGCGTCATGATTGACACCCGCGTCCACCCTTATGTGGATGCCTGGGTCAACTGGGCCACCCTTGCCGACCAGATCATCACCCGCCGCGCCATGAACGCCCAGTTGCTTCAACAGTTCCGCGCCGCCGGCGCCCGCATCAACGCCGAGGGCAAGAAGCTCGAAGGCAACAGCGGATTCATGGAAGAGGTGCTGCGGTAGGAATGAGCCTGTCATCAGCGATGCGACATCGGAAGCCAATGGATGTCCGCATGCCACGAGACTCCCAACACCTGGCGACGAAGTCGCTTTGGAGTGCGTGCGAGAATCGCCGCTTTCGCCCGCACTGTTGACTCCAGCCTTCCTGAGAAATAACTCATCGAACCCACGATGCCCCCAGCCTTTTTCTCTCTCTGTGCTCTGTGGTCAAACCTGCCCGCCCTCCAACCCCTGACGCACTGACGCACTGACGCACCGAAAACCGGCCGGACGCCGGTGGCACGCACAGGCAGGATGCCTGTGTCACTTCCGCACCCACCGGCTGCCAAGCGCCACGCTCCACTGGAACTTCCGCGCATGCTCACGAATCAAAAACGGCAGATCCTCCTGGTGCACCAGCTCAAAGTGCTCCTGCAAGGATTCACTCAACCACTCCAGCGTCGAGCCCTTGGGCCAGCGCTCGGGCGGGGTAAACTCCTCCAACCAGGTGCACGGGGTCGTAAGCAGCAGCTGCCCGCCTGGCTTCACAAGGGATGGGAGACGTTTCAGCAACCGCTGGGGATCCGTCAGCCGGCAGAGCAAGTTGGCGGCATGAACCACATCAAAGCCGCCAAGGTCCGGGCGCAGGTTCATGGCGTCACCCTGCTCAAAACGGACACCAGCCGGGGCCTCAGGCACCGGGCGTTTCGCGGAGAGAGGCGTCTGCGCACTCCCTTCGTCGATCCTCAAATAAGGCAGCAGGCCGTCCCTGCGGATTTTCTCCGCGGCATCGACAAAGCTTTGCGAATAATCAATGCCAGTGACTTCCTGGCAGACGGCGGCCAGTTCATAGGCGGAACGACCCACGGCACAACCGAGATCCAATGCCCGCGTCCCCCCAACATCAGCAGACACAGGCACCAGAGCCGGATCCAGAAGCTTCGTCACCGAGCGGACAGCGAAGTTCAACGCGGAAGCCGGCCCAAAGTCCCAAGGCAGCACCTCAGCCTCCGTCCCATAGTGGAAAAGGAGGTACTCGCCGAGGAGTTTGGGGGTCTCGTAGATATTCATGAATGAATGGACAGTAGCATCGTCTTCTACGCTGCCCGACCTGAACTAGACTTCCAGACTTCAGGCAGGCCGACAATGTTGGATGAGGCAAATAGTCGAGCAGAAGACTGAACCGTTGCATGCGGGGATTGAGCAGGACTTGGGGAAATCTCCAGCACCGATTCGTTGGAAGCGGGCCGAAGTCGATACAGCCCATGACGTGCCTCAAAATGAGAAGGGCGCTCCTGAAAAGCGCCCTTCTGAATCAGAATTCATGCAATCAGCCTCAGGTCGAACCCGGGCCATTGCTGAATCACTCCCCTGCCAGAGCTGCCTGCAAATAGGCTGCCGGCTGGAAGTGCTCGATCAGCACCTCCACCTTGCCACCCCGGCTCATGCGCGCCTGCTTGATGTCAAAGTTCGGCGTCTTGTGCGGAGCAAAGAGGATGTCGTCGTGGGTGGCATTCTGCCGCCGTTTGAACTGGTCCGGCGTGATGTGGCCGCCCAAATGATCATCGCGCCCGGTGGCCAGGTGGCAGGTGCCGAGCACCTTCTCATCCTGAATGTCCGCGCCGGATACGGGGAGGACTTGGGTGCCGAAGCCGAGTTCACCCAGCACTCCGGTCATGGGATCGTCTGCCAGCTTCTGATTGTGCGCGTCGATCGTGGCCTGGCTGCCTTCGATCAATTCGGACTTGATGATGCAGCCGCCAGTCACCGTGAGCTTGCCCAGCGTGCCGTCTTCATACTTGAGCGGGAAGGTCCCCTCGGCACCCGTCGGCACGAAGTAAACCTCACCCGCCGGAAGGTTGGCGATGTCCGGTGTGTCACCGCGACAGAGGCCATGGCTCTTTTGAGCCTCTTGCCCGCTGAGTTCCAGGCGGACCGTCATGTCCTCACCACCATCCACCGTGAAATCGATTTCAACCCAGTCAGCTTTGGTCATCGCCTTGCGAAGCTTCTCGGCATCCACGCTCACTTCGTTGTAGTCCACTGCCAGACCTGTGTTCAGGATCACTTCATTCAGCCCGTGCAGGGTGGCTCCGCGGAAACCGTACTGCTTGGCGAACGCCGTCAGCGGTGCCGTGGCGCTGAAGGTGGAGATGCAGAGGATGAGGTCGAAGTTCGGATAGATGTCCTTCTCCAGGCTCAGCTCATTGCCTTCCATGTCCACAGCGCGGTCAGGCATGTCCAGATTGCTGCCGCCCGTCTGCTCGTAGGCGAACATTTCACCACCTTTGAGCGCCAGCTCATCCATGACGCCGTTGTGCAGCCCTTGGTGGAAATACTGGTAGGCGCGCTGCTGGATCTTGCGCTCCGGATGGGTGAGGAAGGCCATGCCTTTGGCTTCGTCCAGATCGGGGAGATCGATCAAGATGCACACCCGGCGGCCATAGGTGGGCTCAAAAACAGTGGTCAAAAGGCGGGCAAGATCAAACTTGGGAAACTTGCGTCCGGTGGCGGCGGTCTGCACGTCGGTCAACATATCGGAACTCATGGCGAGGAATCGGTGGTAGTGTAATGGTTTTTACGTGGATGCGCCTCGCGATGGGTGCATAAATCCCCTGTCATGAGCGCTTCACAACATGTTGTCATCACTGGCGTGAGCCGGGGCTTGGGCCGGGCCATGGTGGAGGGCTTCGCCTCCCTCGGCTGGACGGTCTCCGGCTGTTGCCGCAGCAGCGCCGCCGTGGAGGCACTGCGTCACGCCTTCCCCGCCCCCCATTTTTTCGCGCAGGTGGATGTCTCTCGCGAAGCCGAGGTGGCAGAGTTTTGTGCAGGCATCCTGGCCAGCCACAGCACGCCTGACCTTGTCCTCAACAATGCCGCCATCATCAACCGCAACGCCCCGCTCTGGGAGCTGGCCCCTGAAGAAATCGACACCATCGTGGACGTGAATATCAAAGGCGCCATCGCCATGATCCGGCATCTGGCTCCTGCCATGCTGGCCAGGACGGGCGGAGTGATCGTGAATTTCTCCTCCGGCTGGGGCCGCAGCACCTCTCCCGAGGTCGCCCCTTACTGCGCCACGAAGTGGGCCATCGAAGGTCTCAGCCAGGCCATGGCCCAGGAAACGAGTGGCAAGATCGCAGTGGTGGCCCTCAACCCCGGCATCATCGATACCGAAATGCTGCGGAGCTGCTTCGGCAGCGAGGCAGGCGGCTACCCCGATGCAAAACGCTGGGCGAAAAAGGCCGTTCCGTTTCTTGCTGCCCTCTCTGTGAAGGATAATGGCAAATCTTTGACAGCTCCCTAACAATACGGCTGAATAAATGACACACTCCGTGCGTCCATACTTTGCCTCCTGAATCATGTCCGTATCCTCCAGCAGCCAGAATGACCTAGATGCTGCAGACGCGGACTTGGTACGGCGGGCCCAGTCTGGCGACGCGCGAGCATTCGACAGTCTGGTCACACGCTACCGTGGAAAGGTTTATGGCATGTGCTACCATCTCGTCCAGAATGAACAAGACGCCTGGGATCTGGCGCAAGAGGCTTTTATCAAAGCCTGGCGCGCCCTGTCGTCCTTCAAGGGCGACGCGTCTTTCTACACCTGGATCTACCGGATCGCCCACAACTCCACCTACGACTGGCTTCGCAAGCGGAAGATCGAGACGTCAGGAGAATTCAACGACGAACGGCAGTCCGGAGTGGCGGCAGGTGCCGAAACCGTGCCAAAAGGGGACTTCCGGCCTGACGAAGCCCTCAAAAATCGCGAGCTGGGAGTGCGGATCCAGCAAGCGATCAACCAGCTCACGCCCGACCACCGCACCGCCGTCCTCCTCCGTGAGGTGGAAGGCCTCAGCTACGAAGAAATCGCCGAGATCATGCAAAGCAGCCTCGGCACGGTGATGTCCCGACTCTTTTACGCACGCAAGAAACTTCAAGAACTGCTCAAAGACGCATATGAAAACGCCTGATGATCAACTCCTGGCCCGCTGGCTCGATGGGGAATTGAGCGCTGAGGAGCGTGTCCGCTTCGAAGCGATGATGGCAGCAGATCCCTCCCTCCGTGAGGAGGCGGACTCTCTGCGCCAGCTCGGCGACCTCCTGCGGGCCAATGTCACCCTGGAGCGCCCGCTCCCCAATGCCGACTTCTTCAACTCCCAGATCCAGGAGCAGATCGCTGCGGATCAACGGGCGGAAGAACGCGTGAAGACCCAGGCCACCCCCAGCTCGTCCGGTTCCTGGTTGAGCTGGTTGCGGATGCCCTGGGCCCTCGGCGGACTGGCCGCAGCCCTCGCCGCAGGCCTGTTCCTCATGCGTCCCGCCACCCCCGGCGCTCAAACGCAAGTTTTGAGCTTCTATGCACCAAAAACAGGTATTGAGGCCAGCACCTACCACAATGATGCCGCCGGAGCTACCATCCTCATGCTCAACGGGTTGGAATCCATCCCCAACGATCGCAACATCGTCGGCATCAACGTCCATCACAGCGAAACCGACACCGAAGTGGCCACCACCACGCTCTTCGATGACAAAGGCGGAATCCTCCTCGTGATGGCGAAAGACGCTTCAAGCAAACCCCTCCTTATGGGCCGCGGCAACTGACCCGATCCTTCCGGTCAGTTCACGTCTCTCTGCCTCATCACCTCACCCTGTGCTTTACCTGCCCTCCATCTCCTTGAAGACTTCCGCCTCCGTGGCCCTCATTGCCCTGGCTTTTGCGGGAATGGTGACGCAGGCAGCCGCCCAAGGGCAACCCGCCGCTGCTCCAGCAGCAGCCACGGGGTCACCCGGCACACCTATCAGCGCTGACTTGGCCGCCAAGGACGGGCAGGTGTGGGGTGCCCTCGTTTACGCCTCCACCAAACCCAAAGGTGAGGGCGCAGGTGCGGTCACGGACACTCCTGAGTTTCCTGATCTGGCCAAACGCCTGGGCAAAGCCTTCCCGTACACGAACTTCGAGGTGCTGGGTCAGCACACTCAGGTGGTCTTTCGCGAGTACGAGTCCTGGGTGGTTCCCTCCCGGGATGTCTTCCTGAAGCTGGACTCCAAAGGCACCGCCCCCAATGGCGGACTGAACCTCCACCTGCAGTTCTGGCAGGGGCAGCAGGTGCTCGTGAAGACGGACACCCTCCTGCGTCCCAACAGCCCCCTCTTCATCGGCGGGCCCAAGTGGCGCGACGGCCAGCTGGTCTTTGTACTGCTGCTGAAAAAG
>JBGGMQ010000293.1:0-3198 GCA_041287975.1 Verrucomicrobium sp.
TCCTGTCTTTTGCCGGTGCCGGCCTTCTCGGCGTGACCGCCATGGTCATGGCGCAGGAGACCAAGCCTGCGGAGACGAAGGAGGCAGCCGCACCTGCGCCTTCCTTCAAGATGACCAGCGCTGACTTTGCCGAGAAAGTGACTCGTGACAGCGCCCCTATCGCCAATGCCGGTCAGCTCACGCTGAGATATGCCGATGTGGTGCAGCGCATCTTGCCCAGCGTGGTGAGCATCAGCACCTATTCGAAGAAGCCCGGTGCCGGCCGTGGCATGCCTGAGATGAATGAAGATGACCTCGAGCAGCTTCCTCCCATGTTCCGTGAGTTCTTCAAGGACTGGATGGAGCGTCGTGGTGGGCAACCGAACGAGACTCCCAGCACCCCGCCACGTGGTCGTCAACAGCGTCCACAGCAGCCCCGTCAGACAGGACTCGGCTCTGGAATGATCTTGACGGCTGATGGCTACATCCTCACGAACAACCACGTGGTGGAGAGTGCTGATGAGATCAAAGTAGTGATCGCAGGCCGTGGCAAAGAATACACCGCCAAGGTGATTGGCACTGACCCGCAAACAGACGTTGCCTTGATCAAGATCGAAGGGACGGATCTGCCTCATGCCACCTTTGGTGACAGCTCCAAGCTGCGCGTGGGGGATGTGGTGCTGGCTGTGGGTTCGCCCATGGGCCTCGTGCAGTCCGTGACGCAGGGGATCGTGAGCGCGCTTGGCCGGAGCGAACTCGGCATCATTGGACGTCGTGGCCAGGCTGGGTATGAGAACTTTATCCAGACGGATGCCGCCATCAACCCCGGCAACTCCGGTGGCCCACTTGTGGATGGTCTCGGTCGCGTGATCGGCATCAACACCGCCATTGAAACCCAGAGCGGTATGTTTGCAGGCATTGGCCTTGCCATCCCTATCGACATGGCGCTGAACATCGCTGTCGACCTTCTGGACGACGGCAAGGTGGACCGTGGATTCCTGGGCATCCAGATGGACCCCGTGGACCCCAGCATGGCTGACTTCCTTGGCCTGAAGGACGATGAAGGGGTGACCGTGACCCGCGTGGTGCCTGACTCTCCTGCTGACAAGGCTGGTTTCGAAGAAGGTGACGTGGTCGTGGGTGCCAACGGTGAGAAAGTGGAGGAGCCCTCTAAGCTGCGCCTGATGGTCAGTGCCAAGCGTCCAGGTGAATCGGTGAAATTTAACGTGGTACGGTTTAACGAGCAGGCCAAAAAGCCTGAAAAGCTGGAGTTGAACGCTACGCTGGAGAAGCTGGACACAGACAAGCTCGCAGCTTCCGGTTTGAAATCTGGTCAGGGCAAAGAGTCTGCCAAGCCAGCTGGATTCCTGGAAGGCGTCCGCGTTGAGAATCTGAACGACGAACTTCGCAAGGAATACAATGTGGATGCCGAAGTCAGTGGTGTGCTGGTGACCTCCGTGGAGGAGAACAGCCCTGCCGCCAAGGTTGGACTTCAGGAAGGCGATGTGATCCTTCAGGTCAACCGTCAGCCTGTGAAAGACGTGGCGGAAGCTCGCTCACACAAGGGGGACGCTGGCAATGCCGTGCAGTTGAAAGTGCTGCGGGCCGGTCAGACGAAGTTCCTCGTGATCAAGGGCTAAAGCGCTGAGGCTGCGTTTTGGGAAGTCCCTTTGAGGCCGGGTTCGCAAGAGCCCGGCCTTGTTATTTTTCAAGCTGGGAGCGGTGGCGACGGGCATTTCTTGACCCGGGCTTGTTCCGTGCTTTCATGCCGTCCCTTTTCCCATGGCTACCCAACACGAATCCCACGAAGGTGGCAGCGCATTCTGGAGCGTTGCCAACATTATCCTAGGCCTTGCTTTTGGCGTCTTCTCGCTTGTCGCCGGGGGATCGCTGATCTTCGGTGGGATCAAGAATATCTTCTGGAAGGCAGATCCCGCTCATGTTGTAGCGGCAGCTCCCGCTGCCGCTGCTCCGGCTGCAGCAGCTCCTGCGGTTGCCCCTGCCTCTGATGCGAGTGGTGCTACGGTGGTAACGATCAAGCCAGGCGCGGCCAACCCGATGTCCTTTGATCATACGACCTTCTCCGTGAAGGCTGGCAAGCCGGTCAAACTGACTTTCAACAATGACAGCGCCACCCCCTTGCAGCATAACCTTGTGATCGGCAAGCCTGGTTCCAAAGAGAAGCTGATGGCCGCAGCCAACGGCATGATGACGGACATGGCCAAGTGGATGGCGGCAGGTTTCATCCCTGACGTACCTGAAGTGCTCGCGCACACGAAGCTTCTCAATCCCAAGGAAAGCCAGACGATTGAGTTTACGGCTCCTGAAGAGAAAGGCGAGTGTCCTTACCTCTGCACCTTCCCCGGTCATGCCATGATCATGCAGGGGACGATGAAGGTGGAGTAGTCTCGATCTAACGAAGCATCTTGCTGATTTTCTTCCCGGTCCGACTGGGCCGGGATTTTTTTGTCCAAGAACTGAGAAAGGGCAGGGCTATTTCGGAGCTGGTTCTCTCCAAGTACGGCCCTTCCCGGTGTGGATGGCGGACATTAGGCTGGTGTAGAGGGAGCCGAGGGCGGCTTCGGATTGCAAAGCATACTCCACGGTGTGGGAGTGGGTGGAGACGGGGTAGTTCTTGACGACCTGAAGTTTCCCAGCGGCGGGAGCTACGCGACCTGCGACCTGTTTGTTGACGTCTTCCACCCGGTTGATAATGGTCTGACCCGCCGCGATCGGGGTGTCCTTGAGCACCGCTTCAAAGTAGTAAAAGCGGGCCACCACTGCGGAAGAGTTGCCAATGGTGACCTCCACCACTCGAGCCACACCGTCAGAGATGTATTCATGCTTGGATGCACTGACGATGGTGTTCATCTTCACCAGGTAGTGACCCCCATTGCCGAATGACGCCTGCCAGAACTGGGGGTTGCTGTCGACCTCGTCTGAGCTTGCAGGCGCTTGAGCGCAGGCCGTTTTAACGGAAAACAGGGAAATGGATGCCAGCGCCAGCAATGGCAGAAGGAAGGCTTTGGAACGTTTCATGGAAAGCGATGGTGATGATGTTGGATTCAAACGCAGATTGCCAGAATCCCATCGCGCCGCAAAGCCCAACTTTGCAGAACTGTCGAGCAAGTTCGAACTTCAGGGAGGGTGGCATCCCGCCTATGTTCTGACTGCGCCGTGCCCTCTGAGTCGCTGAAAACTGAAAACTTGAAACTGAAA
>JBGGMQ010000294.1:0-3548 GCA_041287975.1 Verrucomicrobium sp.
CCGCCCTCGAGGGGGGCAATGCCGGTGAAGGCGATCTCGGGCATCTCGCTGGGTTTGCCGGCGAGGGGGAACTCTTTGCGCAGCGGGAAGAAGGGATACCCCTCCCACATGAGGATGCGGCGGAGGTCGGGGTGGCCGTCGAAACGGATGCCCATCATGTCGTAAATTTCACGCTCGTGCCACTCGGCGGTGGCCCAAAGGTCACTGACGGTAGGCGCATTTTGGTCTTCGTTGACCGGAGACTTCACGCGCAGATGCACGTGGTGGCCCAGACCGTAGAGCTCGTACACCATCTCAAAACGGGGCTCGCTTTCGAAGTGGTCGACGCTGGAGATGTCGATGAGGTAGTCGAAACCCATCTCGTCTTTGCAGTAGCGGAGGAGCGGCTTGAGCGACTCAAGAGCGACAGTGAGCGAGCTTTCGCCACGGAACTCGGTGGTTTTCGTGATCTGGGGACCAAACTTCTCCACCAGGGCGATGACGATCTGCGAGGCGTCCATGGAAATGCGAGCGGGAACTGAACTGGAACGAGAACGAAGCGAAAAGGAAGGGGTCAGGACATCTCGGCGACGAGTTCCTTCTTCTGGCCGAGGAGGGAGTGCTCGCCCTCGATCTTCTGCTGGAGGCGGAAGAAGCCTTCCAAAAGGGCCTCAGGCCGGGGGGGGCAACCGGAAATGTACACATCCACCGGGATGAGGCGGTCGATGCCCTGGAGCACGGCGTAGCTGCGGTACATGCCGCCGCTGCTGGCGCAGGCACCCATGGCGATGCACCATTTGGGCTCTGGCATCTGGTCCCAGATACGCTTGACGGCGAGGGCCATCTTGTAAGTGACGGTGCCGGCGACGACCATCACATCGGCCTGGCGGGGGGAAAAGCGGAAGACCTCAGCGCCGAAGCGGGAAATGTCATACCGTGAGGAGGCGGTAGCCATCAGCTCAATGGCGCAGCAGGCAAGCCCCATCGGCATTGGCCAGAGGGAGTTCTTCCGCATCCAGTTGATGGCGGCGTCGAGCTGGGTGATGACCACATTGCTCTCGATCTTGGAATCGTAGGCAAAGGGAGTGGTGCTGGTGGCTTCAGTCATGGCAGGGGCCGATAGGTACCAACACCACCCTAACCTTCCGCTTCGGGCGGGCAACCGCTTTGTGAAAATTTTCACAAGCCTGAGATGGTGCCTCCAGGCGGGAAGGGCGTGGGAATTTCATGATCTGCATGAATTCTTTGCCCCAGACTCCCCCCTTGCATCCCCGGGTATCTCCCCTATTTTACCCTCCCTCTAATATCATGAACCAACTTGACCAACTGAAGAAACACACCGTGGTCGTGGCCGACACTGGCGACTTTGAGACCATGCGCGTGTACACGCCTCAGGACGCCACCACGAACCCGTCCTTGATCCTCGCCGCCTCCCAGAAGGCCGAGTACAAAGCTCTGCTGGACAAGGCTGTCACCGACCACAAGGGCTCAAGCCTGAGCGGCGGCGCGCTGGTGGAGTCTGTGATCGACAGCATCCTGGTGAATTTTGGCATCGAGATCCTGAAGATCGTGCCAGGCCGTGTTTCCACCGAAGTGGACGCCCGTCTTTCCTTCGACACTCAGGCCACCATCGACAAGGCCCGCCACATCATCGACCTTTATGAGAAGGCTGGCATCTCCCGTGAGCGCGTGCTGATCAAGATCGCCTCCACTTGGGAAGGCATCAAAGCGGCCGAAGTGCTGCAAAAAGAAGGCATCAACTGCAACTTGACGCTTCTCTTCAGTCTGGCCCAGGCCATTGCCTGCGCCGACGGCGGCATCAAGCTCATCTCTCCCTTCGTGGGCCGTATTCTTGACTGGCACAAGAAGAGCACGGGCAAAGACTACGGCGCCACGGAAGATCCGGGCGTGGTGTCGGTGACGCAGATCTACAACTACTACAAGCACTTCGACTACAAGACCGAAGTGATGGGTGCCAGCTTCCGCAACAAAGGTGAGATCACCGAGCTCTGCGGGTGCGACCTTCTGACCATCAGCCCCTCCCTTCTGGGTGAGCTGCAGAATGCCCATGAACCCATCTCCGCCAAGCTCAATCCCGAGCAGGCGAAGTCCCTCACGATCGACCGCATTAATCTCGATGAGAAAACTTTCCGCTGGATGTTGAACGAAGATGCGATGGCCACGGAGAAAACTTCCGAGGGTATTCGCAAATTTGCTGAAGACATCGTCAAGCTGGAAAAACTCGTGCAAGCCCTTCTCTAAGCCATACGGCGAGCTTTCCCCATTCCAGGCCGCATCCGATACCGGGTGCGGTCTTTGCTTTTTCACACAGAACTTCAAGTGCGAGTCGCAAGCCCAGATGATGGCAAGCTCCGCACAATCCCATTGCCATCCCGAATGAAACGGTCACAATGGACGTTCTTCACGCTTCTGCCTCCCAATGTCTGATTCCCAAGACAACCCGCCACCGCTCGACCTTTCCAACCTTCGCCTGATGCCCAACTGGGTGGCGGACTTTGGAACATCCAAATCCACCTCAGGTGCTGATTTCCCCGAAGAAGATACGCGTGGTCGACGCGACTTCAAAGACCGTGGCCCTGGCCGCGGAGGATTCGGAGATCGTCGTAGCGGACCCGGAGGAGGTGGTGGTGGAGCAGGCGGTGGCGACCGTCGTACTTTTGACAGATCCCGCAGTGGACCTGGCGCAGGCCCCAGTGGTGACCGCCGTGGTCCTGGTGGCGGTGGCTATCGTGGAGATCGCGATCGCGGCCCACGTCAGTACGGCCAGGGTCAAGGGCAGGGATACGGTCGCGATGAGCGTGACAATCGTGGCAACTTCGACCAGGCTCCCCGCCCAGTCCCAGGAATCTCGGTCAGCGTTGAGCCTGAAAGCCGCGCGATGGAAGCCATGGCAGGCATGATCCGCACGGCGGGCAAGGCCTACAGCGTCTTTGACGCAGCGCGTCTGGTGCTGGCCAATGGCGACCGTTTCCATGTGAAATTCAGTCTGGCAGCCGATGCTCCTGGCAAACTCTACACCGTGCCGGTGGACGGCTCGCTGTGGCTGAGCCGCGAAGACGCGCTGGCCAACTTCCTGCAGGGCGATGCGCTCAAGGAATACTATGTGGCGGAGCAGATCGAGCTGGAAGAACCCAAGGGCAACTTTGCGAGCATCGCGGTGTGCGGCATGACGGGCGAACTGCTCGGGCCGCCAAGCCATCACAGCTACCAGACGAACTTGCACCGTCTGCACCGTGACCGCTTCAGCAACCTGCCTTTTGAGGAGTACAAGCGCCGTGTGCGCACGGACAACTCTCCTGAAGCAGTGGCCAAGTGGAAGGAATCCCAGAAGCATGGCACCGAGTGGGTGTATCAAAAGGGTGAAGTGGCCGAGGGCGCTGAGCCGCTGCGTCTGAAAAGCCGTGTGGACATGGAAAACCACTTCCGCAAGGTGCACGCTGACACCCTGGTGGGTGAAGTGAGCGAAGCCACTGTCGCAGGCAGCATCCCGAAGAAGCTCCTCGCACACTCACTCTACATTCATCTTCGTCGTGCCGTGGATGAGGCCC
>JBGGMQ010000295.1:0-3718 GCA_041287975.1 Verrucomicrobium sp.
CCGGGCTGGGGGAATGCTCAACTCGCCAAGGTCTCCAAAATCGTTGGCGTAACTCTCGTTGGCGTGCAGCACTTCACTCAAGATCTGGCTCATGACAAAAGAAGGAAAGGATGAGGATGGCCAGGCAGGCTCGCTATACGAACTGGATGCCTGGAGGAAACTTCAGCCTCCTTCTTCGAGGTCAGGTTTAATTCACACTGATTGAGTGTAGATTAGCGGCCGCGATTCACCTTGCAAGATAAATCAGGAACAAACTACGGGCCCGTCAGAGGCCACGCAGGCTTTGGGTGAAGTCTAGAACCTGAGCACTTCTTCCAGTGAACTCGAAGGCACGGATCCCAGGTCGTTTGCTTCCAGCCACTCTGGATTGAAGAGTTTCGACTGGTACTTGTGCCCGGAGTCGCAGAGAATGGTGGTGATGGTCTGACCGGGCCCTTTCTCACGGGCGTAACGCACCGCCCCGGCGACGTTAATCCCGCTGGAGAGCCCCAAAAAGATGCCTTCCTCCCGGAGGAGTTGGTACACGATGGCCAGTGCCTCAGGATCAGGAATGCGATAGGCCTTGTCCACGTTCAGCCCTTCCAGGTTTTTGGTCACACGACCCTGCCCGATACCTTCCGCGAAGGAGTCGCCGTCGTCTGTATCCGTGTTGCCATTCGTGAACCAGGACCACATGGCTGCCCCATAGGGATCCGCGCAGACGGCTGCTACATCCGGATTCTTCTCCTTCAGAAACGTAGAGGTCCCGGCAAGAGTGCCGCCAGTGCCAACGGATGCTACAAAGGCCGTGACGGTGCCCCCTGTCTGCTCCCAGATCTCCGGGCCGGTGCTGCGGTAGTGAGCATCCCTGTTGGCGGTGTTGTCGAACTGGTTGGCCCAGAACCAGCCGTTCTCCTCTGCGAGCCGCCGGGCGATGTGATTGTAGTTGCCTGGATCCTTGTAGGGCTTGGCAGGGACGGGGCGCACCTCTGCGCCCAGCGTCTTCAACAACTGGATCTTCTCCGGCGCCTGGGTATCAGGAATCACAATGACGGTCCGGTAGCCCCGGGCCTGGCCGATCACGGTCAGCCCAATACCCGTGTTGCCGGCGGTGCCTTCGACGATCGTCGCCCCGGGTTTCAACGACCCTGCGGCTTCCCCATCAGTGATGATGCCGTAAGCGGCCCGGTCTTTGACCGAACCACCCGGGTTCATAAACTCCGCCTTGCCCAGGATCTCGCAGCCGGTGAGCTCGGAAAGCCGGCGCAGACGGATCAGTGGAGTGCGGCCAACGTGATGGTCAACGCCGTGGTAAATGGGGGTGCTCATGCAGTTGTCGTTGGAGGCAGCATTAGATGGACCAAGTCGGTGCCGTGGTCTTTTTCGAGTTCTTGTTCAGGATCTTGAGTTGCTTCTCCTCGTAAATGACCAGGGAATCCGGCGCCACACTGTTCATGAGGAAAACGTTCGCCCCAATGGTGGTGTTGGCACCAATGACGGTTTCACCGCCTAGAATGGTGGAATTCGGGTAAATCGTGACGTTGTCCTCTACATCGGGGTGACGTTTCAACCCCTTTACCACATGGCCTTCTTCATCCTTGATGAAAGTGCGGGCTCCCAGCGTGACACCGTGGTAGATCCGCACATTGTTGCCGATGCGGCAGGTCTCGCCGATGACGATGCCAGTGCCATGATCGATGAAGAAATGTGCTCCGATGCTGGCACCGGGATGGATGTCGATGCCAGTGCGGCTGTGCGCCCACTCGGTCATCATTCGGGGAATCATCGGCGCCCCCAGTCGGTAAAGCCGGTGGGCCAGCCGCTGGATGGAGATGGCCTCAATGAACGGGTAGGAGAGAATGATTTCCTCATGGCTCCGTGCCGAGGGGTCGTTGTTGTAGGCTTCCTCAATGTCTGTCTGCAGGATCTCCCTCACGATGTGTAGGGCTTTGCAAAACTTCTGCAGAATAGGGGGCGTGCGGCCCGTGGGTTTCTTTGGGTTGCCTACGCGCACGCATTTGCGCACCTGGTCTTCCAGTCGGGACATCACTTCCGCCAGACGGGTGGCGGTCAGTTCAGCCAGCGTGCTGTGCTGGATCACATCCCCATCATGGAATCCGGGAAATAACAGTTGCAGCAGGCCCTCGCAAATCTCCCCTACCGCCCTCTTGGAGGGCATGTTGTGAGCGTCGCTGTTGTTCCAGCCGCCAAATTGTTCGTAAGACGCGAGCAGCTTGGGCACATGCTCGCTGTAGGGGAGCGGGGAGAAGTCTGGAGCGGGTTCAGGGGAAGGAGAAGGGAGCACGGTGATCAGGCTGGCGTCCATGTGAGATTGGTCAGGCGGCGGTGCGCTGGTTCCAGGGAGCTTTGGCAATCAGCAAACCCATGCCACACCAATCCGTCACGCCCGCAAAGATCAAACCCGCACCCACAAAGCCAGAGAGGCCAAAAAAGTAAGGATGAACAAACCAACCGAGCAAAACTCCTGTCAACACCAATGAGCCCGCTCCGATGCGGACCTGACGCTCCAGGCTGATCACATTCTGGGAACCCCGGGTGACTGGGAGGGAGGCATTCACCCAGCCATCGGTGCCGCCTTCCACGACCACGGCATGGCTGTATCCCTGGCTGGCGAACTTCTCCGCCGCTTTGGTCGCTCGCTGTCCGGACTTGCACAGGATGTACACAGGTTTGTCAGAGGGCGCGGTGCCCTCGTCGACCAGCGCCTTGGGGTTCAGCGTGTCCAGTGGGACGTTGCGGGCCTGGGTGACGTGCACTGCACCGTACTCCAGAGGAGTGCGGACATCAATGACTGCCGCGCTGCCATCGGTGGCGAGAAGGCGGTTGAGTTCTACCGGGGAAATGGATTTCATACGATTCGAAAGAGCGGGGTCAAGAGAGAGGCGCTTCCAAAATGGAATACGCCTCTCTTCAGAGAATCGCTCAGGGCGTTTAGTTTCGGGGAAGTTCGTGCAAGGCTTCGATCAAGGCGTCAATCTCGCCGAATGTGTTGTAGAACGCCACCGACGGACGAACCGTACCCTCAACCCCGAAATGGCGGAGGGCAGGCATGGCACAGTGGTGACCCGCTCGCACGGCGATGCCACGCTGATCCAGGTGATCAGCGATTTTCTTGATCGGGATGCCGGGGATGACGAAGCCAAAGACACTCGCTTTGTTGAAGGCGGTGCCAATGGGGCGGACACCCGGCACGGTGCTGAGGGACTCCGTGGCATACTCAAGCAGTGCATGTTCATACGCGGCGATGCCAGGAATGCCGGTACGCATCAGGTAGTCCACCGCAGCACCCAGTCCCACCACTCCCGCGATGTCGGGGGTGCCTGCCTCAAACTTCTCTGGAGCATGGTTGTAGACCGTTTTTTCAAACGTCACGTCCTGAATCATGTGACCGCCTCCCTGCCATGGCGGCATGGATTCCAGCAGATGCGACTTGCCGTAGAGCGCCCCGATTCCCGTAGGTCCGAAGACTTTATGCCCCGAGAAGACGAGGAAGTCTGCATCAAGCGCCTGCACGTTCACCGGCAGGTGCGGGGTGGATTGAGCTCCATCCACCAGCACGGGTACGCCGCGGCTGTGAGCGATGGCGATGATTTCCTCGACGGGGTTGATCGTTCCCAGGGCGTTCGAGACCTGGGTGATCGACACGATCTTCGTTCTGCTGGTGATGAGCTTGGGCACCTCTTCGAGAAGAAGTTCCCCGCGGTCATTCATGGGAATG
>JBGGMQ010000296.1:0-5334 GCA_041287975.1 Verrucomicrobium sp.
GTCCTCATCATGGATGTGGCAGTTGCCAAAACTGACATCCCCATGGATGAGGCCATAGCTTGAAGGGTCGGTGGGCCAGGTGCGGAGTTCACTGACCAGGTTGGCCACACTGCTCCTGAAGGTGGGGGAGAGTTGATCGCCAAGGACATCGAAATCCTGGCATATAAGGCGGGACCCATACCCATGAGCTCTTTCCGATGCTTGTGCATCAACTTCGTACGATGCCGCTTCCGCGTGTATATCCCCCAGCAATGTTCCAAGCTTCTTGTACAGGGAAGGCTTGAGGTGCTCCGCTGTGATTTTGGTTCCCGGAGCGTGTTCGAAACAGGTGACGACGCACTCACGGTCGTCAGCGTCGTACGAGATGCACAGCCCGCCATCAAGCGCTGGCACCGGACGACAAACAGAAATGCCGCGGCTGGCCAAATGAGCGATCCAGTCCAACTCTGCCAGCACTTCAGACTTGGAACGAAAGCGGCCCTCTGAGATGCGCAGGATCACCTGCCTGCCTGATGCAAGCTGGCCACGGTACACATGATTTTGACTGCTGGCGACAAACGTCAGCTCCGATGGATCAAGCCCAAAGGGCGCAGCAAGAGGTTGGAGATGTTCCTTGGAAAGCACCGTGGAGGAAGATGGTATGAAACCTCACTCAGCGCTGTTTTTCCTGCAACTCTTTCATCGCCGCCGCATAACGATTTCCGAACTCACGCAGTGAACGAGTGTCAAAGTGGACACCATCACCTTTGTGCTTCAGGCCGGATGAGTCCACGACAGCAGTATTAGGCACAAGGGCCGGCAGAGTGGCGATTTGCTCATTCACGACCGGCCAGAAGCTGGGCTCGCCCTCCTTGTTTTCCTTTTCAAGAAACTCTCCCAGTTTCCCGGCGACGAACGGCACCTCTCCTGCACCGAGATCCGTGCGCAGATCCTTCACCAACTGGCTGAGACGTTGCGCATAAGAGCGGGCTTTCTCCTCTGATCCCGAATCGGCCTCTCCTTGATGCCAGAGGATGCCTTTGAGACTGCCGCTCTTCATCGCTTCCCGGGCGCGGACGAGTGCCTGCTGATAGAGATCGCCGCCTTTCACCCACCGCTCCAGCGGAGTGCCACCTACAGCGCAGGGAATGAGGCCAACCGTCACTTTTGGGTTCGTTGAAACCATTTCACGCGCAAAGCTCATGCCGATGCCTGCGCCTGCGACACCAGGTTTGTCCGTATGCAATGGCTCAACGCCGGGAGCCCAGGCATTGCGGGCGGAGAACTTCAGCACCTGATCTCTCGAAAGGCGGTCTTCAAAAGACAATGAGCCGCGACCTGCCATGTTGGACTGACCTATCAGGAGGTACAGGTCAAAGGACTCCTTCTTGGGCATGACCTGTGCCACCTTCACCTCATCGGAGCTCTCGCCGTGATTGCCGTACGCATACGCACGGCTGACCACAGAGTTGAGTTTGGATGAGGCATTCACAAGCTTGCCAGCGCGAATATCCTCCTCGCGAATGACGCTCAAAAGGATGGCCTTGTCCGCAGCTTCATAACGACCCAGATCATAGGCGACCAGGATACGGCCATCTGCTGCCTGGATGGCATCGGGGTACGACACCCGCTGACGTTCATTGAGCAGCAGCTTGAACGGCCAGGTGCGGCCCTCGTCATCGGAAAGCCAGGCCGTGATGCGGGAGCGCTGGTACTTGCCCGAAGCGCTCTTCACCGGGTCATGATACACCAGCAGGAATGCCCCTGAATTGAGACGCATCAGGCACGCACGGGTTGCGGGCCCCTCGCCGAAGGGGCCCATCGGCACTCCGGGCGTCCATGTCCTGCCCTGATCGGCTGAAGTACTTTCATAGAGCCCCTTCTGAGTTCGGATCGCCATGAGGAGGGTGCCGTCCTTGCGAGGGGCGAGGGTGGCTTCACTGAAATTGCGCAACTCCGGAGCAATCGAAAGGCCTCCCTGCCAGTACCAAGTGACACCAGCATCAGCAGACACCACCACGCCGGTCTCCTTCCCATCGATCTGAGCCTTCCAGGCCGAGCGGCCGCTGACGAAAAATGGAGCCAGCCAGCGCCCGTCTGGCAGCACCAACGGCTTGCCAAAGAGTGTGCCACCTTCGCCAATCAACATCGGGGCACTCCACTTGGGCTCGGCCAGGTCAGGTTCATCAGTCCGGATGGCAAAGGTGCCCATGAAGCCGGAGTCAGGCTGGCCGGGAGCCTTTGGGGTCACCTGTTTGTAGAAGACCCACAGCCGCCCTTGAGGGTCCAACCATGGCAGAGGGTCCACGATGGCAGTGCCCTTGGGCCCCTCGATGACCACAACGGGCTTTGACCATGACTTGCCCTCGTTGCCGCTCGAAGCCACCAAGGCGTAGTTACCCGCCATGCCCTCGCCGATATCGCCACTGTACCAAGCGGCCCAAAGGCGTCCTTTGGGAGCACGCTCAATGCCGGGGATGCCCTGCCAGACACGAGCGGTGTCTGAGTAAGCTGCACCCGGAGAACTGATGATGGTCGCCTGGGGTGGCTCGACCGCAATGGACGGCACGGAAAGCACCGACAACAACAGGGCACTGGTAAGAAGGCAGAGTGAGCGCATGGCGAGATAGAGGGAAGGGAACGAACTTCACGTCCGTCTCTTCCCACCTTTTTTCCATGCTTCTCTCTCTACTTCAGCGATTGACCCGGCCGGCGGTGTTGCCCGCCATCAGGGACTCCACTTCCGCACGGGTGGAGAAATTAAAGTCACCCGGGATGGAGTGGGCCAGGCAGGAAGCCGCCACGGCAAAGTTAAGGGCGGTCTGGGGTGAGGCCAGCTCCGGGGTGGAGAGTGCGAAGATCAGCCCTGCGGCAAAGGCATCGCCACCCCCCAGGCGGTCCACGATATCGGTGATCGCGTAGGGCTGGTAACGATCGCCATTGAGCGGTGCGAGGAAAGTTTCATCCTGAGCGGCATCGTAGAGCATCCCGCCCCAGTTGTGATGGGTGGCAGAGATGCTCTTGCGCAGCGTCATGCCCACATGAGTGATCTGGGGGTACAGCGCCTTGATCTGGCGCGAGACGTCCAACACAGGATCCGTGGCTCCCGGACTGGCATGAATGCCCATCATGGCGGCGGCGTCTTCACGACCACCAATAAGCACATTCACGAAGGGCAGCAATTCCCGCATGGCCAGAGTGGCCAGTTCGTGCGGCTTGAGCCCCGGTTTCCAGGCCCAGAGTTTGGAGCGGAAGTTGAGATCACAAGAGATGCGCACACCACGGCTGGAAGCCTCCCGCAGGGCTTGCAACGCCACGGCTGCAGCATTTTTGGAAACGGCGGGAGTAATGCCGGAAATGTGAAACCAGGTGGCTCCGGCAAAGATGGCATCCCAAGGATAGTCCTTGGGCGGAACGACGGCCACGGAGGAGCCATCACGGTCGTAAATAACATTTCCGGGCCGCTGGTTGGCACCGGATTCAAGGAAATAGATGCCGAGCCTGCCCGTGGTTGTGCGCAGAATGTGGCGCGTGTCCACGCCCACGGCGCGAAGGCTGGTCACACATGCGTCTGCCACAGCATGCTGGGGCAGGGCCGTGACGAAGGAGGCCTCCCCGCCCAAATGAGCGATCGACATGGCGACGTTGGCCTCTGCGCCGGCAAAGGTCACCTCCACACCTCCGGGCATGGCCTGCTGAAACCGCTGATGGCCAGGTGCCGCGAGGCGGGCCATGATTTCACCGAAAGCTACCAGTCTCTGGGAACCACTCATGCCGCACCTCCTGTCCGCACCTTGTTGACAACGGCTTTGGCGGCGAGCGCCAGACCCGTGATTGCCGCCCAATCCCGATTTTGAATCAGCTCCTTGGGAGCCAGCCAGGAGCCGCCCACCGCCTGCACGACGGGTTCGCGGAGCCAGCTCTCAAGATTTTCCTGGTCTACCCCGCCAAGCGGTATGTAGCGCACGCCCAGGTGGGCAAAGGGTGCCCCAATGCTGCGCAGATAAGGCAGACCGCCGGAGGGACCGGCGGGGAAAAATTTGAGCAAACGACAACCCGCCTCCACCGCCAGCTCGATGTCGGTGGGAGTGCAGATGCCGGGTGCAAACGGCAGATCCAAACGGGCCGCTTCGGCAACCACGCGAGGATTCATACCCGGAGCCACGCCAAAATGCGCCCCTGCGGCCTTGGCTTCCTGTGCCTGAGAGGGCGTGAGGATGGTGCCGACTCCGGCAGTCATCTCCGGCACCTCGGCCCGGATGCGGCGCAGGCACTCCAGCGCCACGGGAGTGCGCAGGGTGAGCTCCATAACATCCACACCCCCGGCCACCAAGGAGCGGGCCAGAGGCACGGCGGCCTCTACATCATCAAGAATAAGCACAGCAATGACACCAGCGCGGTGGAGATGCTGATGAAGTTCGTCGGAAGCCGGGGAATTCATGCGGGACGGCACTCTTGGCACTCCTCCCGTTCCGCGCAACTGGTGGAACGAACTTGAAGCATAAATCTGGGGATCCCGCCTGCCAGAGATGCCTCGCCGATCAGGACTCTACGTGCTAGGTTCCGAGACGATGCGTACGGAAACCACCCAAGACAGGGTACTGCAATTCATGGCAGCGCTCGGTCGCAAAGTGAAGAGCGGGGGCCGCGTGTATTTGACGGGTGGCAGTTCAGCCGTGCTCTTGGGCTGGCGTCGCATGACGATGGATATCGACATGCAAGGAGATCCGGAGCCTGCGGGCTTTTTTGAGGCTCTTTCGGGCATTAAAGATGAGATGGACATCAATCTGGAGCTTGCGTCTCCGTCAGACTTCATCCCTCCCTTGCCTGGGTGGCAGGATCGCAGCCAATTCATCGCCCGGCACGGAAGCGTCGACTTTTATCACTACGATTTCTACAGCCAAGCATTGTCGAAGCTGGAGAGATTCCATGATCGAGACAAAGTGGACGTGGTTGCCATGCTTGAGACAGGCTTGATCAAGTGCGAGCGCCTGCGCGAGTTGTTTGAGTCAATCAAACCTGGCTTGATTCGTTACCCCTCCATTGCCCCTGACACTTTCGCCAAAAGGGTATATTCATTCACCAAGGAGCCTTCGTGAACAAAAATTTGCCGCTGAACTCCCTACTGGCCGATCTCCCTGGCTCAGAATTTGTCCATGTGGGGCTGGCGGACCTCGCCGAGGGCCGGGAAACGGTTCCTTCGCTCCTCCTTGAGATCGCCCGATCGCGACTGATCCAGGCCGGCGTCCCCGTACCAGCCGTCGCCAAGAAAGATCTCGATGCCGAGGTCCGACTCTATCGATTGTTGGGCCAGGACTCATCGAAAGATGCCTATTCCCAATACAATGCTCACAT
>JBGGMQ010000297.1:0-4799 GCA_041287975.1 Verrucomicrobium sp.
CGCACGAACACCACCACCAGCAATAATGCCGGTACCAGGGGAGGCGGGCTTGAGAAGCACACGACCACCACCATGCTCACCCATCACTTCATGAGGGATGGTGGCGTTGACCACGTTGACGGAGACGAGATCCTTGCGGGAGGATTCCGTTGCCTTCTTGATGGCATCGGAAACTTCGTTGGCCTTGCCGAAGCCGAAGCCAACTTTGCCCTTCAAGTCACCAGCCACCACGAGGGCGCTGAAGCTGAAGCGACGACCACCCTTGACGACCTTGGCGCAGCGGTTGATGAAGACCACCTTCTCCGACATGTCGGAGCGGGGCTCGGAGTCCTGACGCTGATTGCCCCGAGGGTTCCTGTTGAAACTTGCCATAGTGTTGCGAGTAATTATTAGAACTTAAGGCCCTTGGCGCGTGCGGCGTCAGCCAGCGCTTTGACTTTGCCGTGATAGAAAAAGCCACCGCGGTCGAAAACGACGGCAGAAACATTGGCCTGGATGGCGCGCTCGGCGATGGCCTCACCAACTTTGGCCGCATTGGCCATGTTGGCTGCCTTGGAGGCGAAAGCCTGTTCGATCGTCGAGGCGGACACGGTGGTGTTGCCTTCGTCATCATTGATGAGCTGGGCGTAGACGCGCTTGTTGGAAAAGTGAACCGCGAGACGAGGACGCTCTGCTGTTCCCCGAAGGGTCTTGCGAATACGGGCGTGTACGAGGCGCCGGATCGCTTTGCGTTTGATGATAGCCATGATGATGGGTCTCTGCGAAATGGGTTACTTGACGCTCTTGCCTTCCTTACGGCGGACGTATTCGCCCACATAACGCACACCTTTGCCCTTGTAAGGCTCTGGCGGGTAGTAGCCGCGGACGTCTGCGGCGAACTGGCCGACGACTTGTTTGTCGATGCCTTCCACGCTGATCTTCGTGTTCTCATTCACCGTGACCTTGAGGCCCTGGGGAATGGGGTGAAGCAGTGGGTGGGAGTAACCGAGGCTGAGGTCAAGGTGGGATCCTTTGACCGCGGCACGGAAACCGACGCCCTGGATTTCGAGATCCTTCTTGAAGCCAGCGCTGACGCCGTGGACCATGTTGCTGATCAAACGCTGGGCGGTGCCGTGAAGGGCACGAACGCGGCGGTCTTCAGAAACGCGGCCAATGGAGACGGTCGAGCCTTCCTGTTGAAGCGTGATGCCTTCGGGAAGAACGTAGTCAAGCTTGCCCTTGGGGCCCTCGACATTGACGTTGCTGCCGGTCAGTTTGACACTGACCTTGTCCGGAAGAGTGATGGGTTGTTTACCTACTCGTGACATGATTCAAATCCTCCTCTTACCAGACTTTGGCGAGCAGTTCACCGCCCACTTTTGCTTTGCGCGCCTTGGCGCCCGTCATCACGCCTTTGGGCGTGGAGAGAATGGTGATCCCGAGACCACCAAGTACGCGGGGGACATCGTCCACACCGACGTAGTGCCGGAGACCAGGCTTGCTCACCCGCTTCACATCCGTGATGGCGGGAGTTTTGCCCTGGTACTTGAGTTTCACATGAATCTGGGGCTTGCCGTCGTTGGGCTGCACCTCAAAGGACCAGATGTAACCTTCTTCCTGAAGGATACGGGCGACTTCTGCCTTGATCTTGGAGTGGGGTGCACTCAAGTCTTCCTTGGCAGCACGGCTCGCATTTTTGATGCGGGTCAGAAAGTCGGAAATGGGATCGGAAAGAACGCTCATTTTAAAAACCTCGGTCTTGAAATAGTTGGGTTAGGCGGCAGCCAGTTCTGGCTGGTCTTGCTTGGTACCGCCTTTACCGCGGAAGGGCATGCCGAGGGAGCGAAGCAACTCGCGGGCATGTTCGTCACTGCGAGCGTCGGTCACGAAGGTGACGTCAAAGCCAAGGGAGCGCTTGATCTTGTCGAGCTCGATTTCAGGGAAGATGGACTGGTCAGGGATCCCGAGGGTGTAGTTTCCACGGCCGTCAAAGGCACGGGGGGAAATACCACGGAAGTCACGAATGCGGGGCATTGCCGTCTTCACGAGACGCATCAAGAAGTCATACATCTTGACGCCACGAAGGGTCACTTTGACACCAATCGCTTCACCAGCACGCAGCTTGAAGTTTGCAATGGCCTTCTTGGAGAAGGTAACAATGGGCTTCTGGCCCGTGATCAGGACGATTTCCTTTACGGCATCTTCAACAGCCTGTTTGCGGTCAGCTTCTTTGCCGACGCAGCAGTTGATGACGATCTTTTCCAGCTTCGGAACTTGATGAATGTTGGAAAGACCGAGCTCTTTGAGGAGATGCGGAATGACTTTGTCCTTGTATAGCAATTGCAATTCTGGCTGCATGATAATAACACCCTGGTTGGTTACTCACCCCGCGGCCCCACATTGAGGCCGCGAAATACGGGGCTGGCAAATTGCCAGCTTATTTCTTCTTTTCAACAAGTTTCACATTCGAAATGTGAAGCGGGCCTTCGCGCTCGATAATTCCGCCCTGGGGTTTGTCCTGGGTGGGGCGAACGGTTTTCTTGATCATGCGCACGCCTTCGACGAGCACCTGATTCTTTTTGGAGATGACCTGAAGAACGGTCCCCTGGGAGCCCTTGTGGGCACCCGTGGTGACTTCAACTTGGTCGCCTTTGTTGACGTGTGTTTTAACTCTGCTCATAGCACTTCGGGTGCGAGGGAAACAATTTTCATGAAGTTGCGGTCGCGCAGTTCACGGGCCACTGGGCCGAAGATGCGGGTACCGCGGGGGTTGTTGTCCTTGTCGATAAGAACGATCGCGTTCTTGTCGAAGCGCAGGATTGAACCGTCATTACGACGAATGGGGGCGGCGGTGCGGACAACGACCGCACGAACCACTTCACCCTTTTTCACCTGAGCGGTGGGGGTGGACTCACGCACGTGTGCGGTGATGATGTCACCCACACCAGCGGTGCGCTTGTTCTTCTTGCCGATGACGCCAATCATCTCGGCCATGCGGGCGCCGGTATTGTCGGCGATCGCGATTTCGGATTCCATCTGCAACATAAGCCTGATCCTCCTTTAATTGGTAAAACTCACCTGAATGATGTCGATGCGAATCCGGCTTAGTGAGCCAGCACTTCCACCAGCTTCCACCGCTTGAGCTTGCTCAGGGGGCGGGTCTCTTCGATGCGGACCTTGTCGCCCACTTTCGCGGTGCCTTCTTCATCATGGGCATAGAACTTGGAGGTCATGCGCACGATCTTCTTGAACTGGGGGTGCGGCACGCGGCGCTCAACTTCAACAACGATGGTTTTGGCCATCTTGTTGGACACCACTTCACCCACGCGGGTTTTGCGGACGGCTGCTTTAGGCGCGGCGGCTTCGTTTGCGGATACTTCGCTCATCTTTCGGGTACTCCCTTTAATTGGTTATTCCGCGGACTTCTTCGCGGCTTTTTTGGCCGGGGCCTTTTTGGCCGCCGCTTTTTTTGCTGCTTTCGGCTTGGCGGCCGCAGCGGATTCCGTGGCCTTCTTGCCCACGGACAGATTCAGACGGCGCTCGGACAGGATGGTCTCAAGACGGGCCACGTCACGACGTGCCACCTTCAGACGGGAGGGGTTCTCCAGCTGTCCGCTGGCCTGCTGGACACGCATCGTCAGCGCATCCTGCTTGAGGTCACGGCGCTTGCTGCCGATTTCCTCGTTGTTCAATTCGCGAAGTTCTTTAATCTTCATATCGTCGCTTCCTGCGCAGTCTCCGGGTCAATGATTAGTGCATGGCCTGACGCGACACAAAGCGCGTACGGACTCCAAGCTTGTTGGCTGCCAGGCGGCAGGCTTCACGGGCCAGAGCCTCGCTAACGCCAGCAACTTCGAACAGCATCGTACCGGGATAAACCACGGCCACCCAGAATTCCGGGGCGCCTTTACCTTTACCCATTCGGGTTTCTGGCGGGCGGGCGGTGACTGGCTTGTGAGGGAAAATGCGGATGTAAACCGAACCTTTACGCTTCATGTGGCGGGTAATCGCCACACGGCAGGCTTCGATCTGGGTGTTCTTGATCCAGGCGCGGTCAAGCGTCTGAAGACCATATTCACCGTAGCTGACCTTGTTTCCTACGGTCGCATTCCCGGCGCGGCTTCCGCGGTGGGTCTTGCGATGCTTAACTCTGCTGGGCAACATTGCCATGACTTGATTCCTCCAAAAAGGTTGCTGATCGTTACTCTGTAAATTTCAATGAACCGACGGCTGCTTAGGCCTGTGCGGCGGGCTGCTCGGGAGCAGCGGCGGGAGCCGGTGCAGGAGCGCTGCGGTGATCTCCACCACGGTCACCACCGCCACCACGACGGTCGCCACCACCACCACCACCACGACGGTCGCCACCACCACCACCGCCACGATTGTCGCGGTCACCACGAGGGCGACGCTCACGATTGTCGCGACGCTCAGGCTGGGGAGCACCTTCCACTTCAGGCTTGCGGTTCATCCAGCACTTCACGCCGATGATACCGTACACCGTGCGAGCTTCGGTGAAGCCGTAGTCGATGGCGATACGAAGGCTCTGAAGAGGCACTTTGCCCTGGCGGTACTGCTCAGCGCGGGCGATATCAGCGCCACCGAGACGACCGGCGCAGCGGATACGAATGCCTTCAGCACCCATGTCCATGGCGGTCTGCACAGCACGCTTCATAGCGCGACGGAAGGAAATACGACGCTCAAGCTGGGTCGCCACGGTCTCTGCCACAAGCTGGGCGTCGAGTTCGGGCTGCTTGATCTCGATGATGTCGATCTTGACCTGCTTGCCACCGCACATCTTGGAAATCTCAGCGCTCATCACT
>JBGGMQ010000298.1:0-4879 GCA_041287975.1 Verrucomicrobium sp.
TCGTGCCGATCATCAATGAAAATGATTCTGTGGCGGTCGAAGAACTCAAATTCGGCGACAACGACAAGCTCTCCTCCCGGGTTGCCCAACTCTGGGCCGCAGATCTGCTGATCCTGCTCACCAGTGTCCCAGGGCTAATGGCTCTCCAGACCGATGGCGCAGTGAAAATTGTGTCGGTCGTCGAAGACGTGAACTCTGTCCTGCATCTGGCGCAGGAGGACAAGGGAGCCTTCTCCGTGGGTGGCATGGGCTCCAAGCTGCGAGCGGTGGCCGATGCGATCAGTGGCAATGTGGAGTGCATCATCGCTTCGGGGCGCCATCCTGAGCAAATCGCCGACCTTGTGGAAGGCGGCGGCATCGGGACCCGCTTCCCCCTCCCCGTCTCCAAGGTCTAAGCGCCGACGTACTCCTACGTCAGCCTCCACGCTCGCGTCTTTTTCTCTTTTCTCTCCTCTTCATGTCTGAACCCTCCGACATTGCCAAAGCCATTCTTACGATGGGTGCCCAGGCCCGGCAGGCTTCCTACGAACTGGTCCAACTGACCACTGACCAAAAGAATACCATTCTCCTGGCCATGGCCACAGGTGTGCGGGCGCACGCAGAGGAAATCCTGGCCGCGAATGCCAAGGATGTGGCAGCCGCCGAGACGAAGGGGCTGACTAAGCCGATGGTGGACCGTCTGCGACTGGACGCCAAGTCACTAGAAGGCATCGCCGCCGCCATCGAGCAGGTGGCCGACCTCCCAGACCCCGTTGGAGAAGAACTCGGTCAGTGGACGCGGCCCAATGGGCTGGTGATGCGCAAGGTGCGCGTGCCCATCGGCGTGATCGGGATCATTTACGAATCCCGCCCCAACGTCACCAGCGACGCGGCAGTCCTCTGTTTCAAAACGGGCAATGCCACGATTCTACGGGGCGGCTCCGAGGCCATCCACTCCAATACTGCCCTAGCGGCAGCACTCCAGGAGGGCGGCGAGAAGGCAGGCCTTCCCCAGCACAGCATCCAGCTCATCCCCTTCACCAACCGGGAGAGCGTGGATCACATGGCCAAGATGGACCGCTATCTCGACCTGATCATCCCCCGCGGTGGGAAGGGTCTCATCGAGCGCGTGGTCCAAGCGGCCCGGGTACCTGTGATCAAACACTACGACGGTGTCTGCCATGTTTACGTGCAGGAGAGCGCCAGTCATGAGATGGCCGCCGACCTGATTCTCAATGGCAAATGCCAGAAGCCCAGCGCCTGCAACTCGGTGGAAACCGTGTTGGTGGATCGCGCCATCGCTCCTGGCTTCTATGCCGGACTGGCAGAATTCCTGAAGCCCTACGGCGTGGAGATTCGCGGCGACGAGGAAGTGCTGGCAAACTGGCCCGGAGCCAAACCCGCCACCGAAGAGGACTGGAGCACCGAGTACCTGGACAACATCCTTTCCGTGAAGACGGTTGGAGGCCCCCGCGAAGCCATCGACCACATCAACACCTACGGCTCGCACCACACGGACATCATTGTCACCGAGGACGCAGATCTCGCCGCTACCTTCCAGCATGAAGTGGACTCGGCCGTCGTAGGCTGGAATGCCAGCACACGATTCAATGATGGCGGTGAATTCGGCTTCGGCGCAGAAATCGGCATCAGCACGGACAAGTTGCATGCCCGCGGCCCCATGGGGCTCACAGAACTCTGCAGCTACAAGTACCTCGTGACAGGCACGGGTCAGGTTCGCTTGTAAACCGTGTTCACCTGAGAATTTTCAGGAAATATCCACGCATGCTCTTCGTCTGGAGGGCATGCGTTTTTCATTTCGTTTCCTCGCTGCCGCCATTTTTGCGCTGCCGAGTCTCGGTCCCCTGTCTGCCCAGGAAGCCCAGCCCTCCGCCGCACCAAAGGCCACCCGCCCCAATGTGTTGTTCATCGCCGTCGATGACTTGAACCACTGGGTCGGCTACCTGGGGCGAAATGCCCAGACCAAGACGCCCAATCTGGATCGTCTGGCTGCCATGGGGACTCACTTCACACGCAACTACTGCATCTCCCCTTCCTGCAATCCGTCCAGAGCGGCGCTCATGACCGGCATGCGCCCCTCCACCACTGGTGTGTACGACAACGACGACGACTGGCGAGACATCATCCCCCCGGACAAGCCCCTCACCACCACTTTCCGCAACGCAGGCTACGAAGTTGTCGGGGCAGGCAAGATCTACCACGGCGGCTTTGACCGCCCCAGCGAGTGGAACGAATACGAAACCGAGAAAGGCAGAGATCCCAAGCCGACGGGCAACGATGGCGTGGGCGGCATCAAATTCGCCCCTCTGGAATGCAAGGATGAAGACCTCCAGGACTGGAAGATCGCGGACTTCGCCATCCGGCAACTCGGTCAGAAGCACGACCAACCTGTCTTCATCGCCTGTGGTCTGCACAAACCACACATGCCCTGGAATGTGCCTCAGAAGTACTACGACATGCACCCTTTGGACAAGATCGAGCTACCACCGCATATCGAAGGTGACCTCAAGGACGTGCCACCATCTGGCATCAGGATGGCCAAGCCAAACGGAGACCATGCCGCCATGCTTGGCAGCGGCCGCTGGAAGGAGGCAGTTCAGGGTTATCTGGCCGCCATCAGCTACACCGACATGAACATTGGCCGCGTGCTGGATGCTTACGAAAAATCACCGATGAAGGAAAACACGATCATCGTCTTCTGGGGTGATCATGGCTGGCATTTGGGAGAGAAGGAACACTGGCGCAAGTTTGCCCTGTGGGAGGAATCCACCCGCGCCCCTCTCATCTGGGTGGTGCCAGGAGTTACTCAGCCGAAAACGCGTTGCGAACGCACGGTGGATTTCACCAGCATCTACCCCACCCTTTGCGACCTCGCCGGGATCCCCACCCCCGCCCACGTGGAAGGCAAGAGCATCAAGAGCCTGCTCGTGGATCCCGCCGCTCCCTGGACCACGCCTGCCGTGACGACCTACCAATTCGGCAATCACACCGTGCGCTCAGAGGGATGGCGCTACACCCGCTACGTGAATGGTGACGAAGAACTGTATGATGAGACGAAGGACCCACTGGAGCACACCAATCTCGCGGGCGACTCCAACTTCACCGCTCAAAAAGCGGAACTCGCCAAGTGGCTGCCCAAGACCAACAAGGAAGACATGAACGGGCAAAAGGGCAACGGCGGTGGCGGGAAGGGAAAGAACAAGAAAGCCAAGGCGAAAGAAGAGGAATAGGTATAGGAAATTTCAAACAGCAAAATCCAACCTTCAAGCAACCTTCAAGACCCACACTTCAATCCTTGGCACTGCCTCGGTAAAGCATGAGTCTTTCAGGTTTCCCTGGAGGTTCGTTTTTGAAATTTGAACAATACCAGTATCGCTATTCCACCATCTGGTCGGACGACTTCAAATTGATTTCAAAGATCGCCTCAATCTCCACGGCGATGTTTCCGGGCAGCGGTCCCATGCCCACGGCGCTGCGGGCTCCGACGCCGTGATCTGTTCCCCAGATCTCAGCGAAGAGTTCACTGCAGCCGTTGATGACCTTGGGATGGTCATAAAAGTCCGGTGCGGAGTTGACCATGCCCAGCACTTTGACTACGCGGGTGACGACATCAAGGGAACCCAGTTGCTTCCGCAACGTGGCAAGGATGGCGAGCCCCACCTGACGGGCGGCGGCCTTTCCTTCCTCCAAGGTCAATTCCGAGCCTACCCGGCCCATGATGAGGCTGCCATCCGCCTGCACTGGACCATGCCCAGAGACATAGGCCTTGTTGCCGGAGATGACGAGGGACTTGTAGACCGCCACCGGAGTCGGAGCTGGCGGGAGGGAAAGATTCAGTTGCAACAGATTGGCTTCAGCAGACATGACCTGATTATGGACCGATTTGCCCCCAGGAGTAAAGCCCGCCGGAGCTCGGCCCCAGAGATTTCACCCTGGTTCGGGAAGTGAAGCACAGGGCCATTCTTCATTTGAAGCAACCGTCCATCTCGCCCACGTAGAGGCATGCTTTCCCGTCCCCTGCCCTGGTTCCTCTGTGTGGTCGCCTGGTTCACACTGCTCTTTTACCTGTCCTCCCGGCGCATGCCCGAGATTCCCGGCCCGGAGATTCCGAATGTGGACAAGATTATCCACTGCCTCTACTTCGCTGGTGGAGCCACCTGCCTCTATGTCGGATTGCGGTTGAAGTATCCCGCTAAAAAAGCCGGGTTCGCCTTCGGTGCAGCGGTCTTGTTCTGCGCGATCATCGGTCTGGGGGACGAGTTTCACCAAACCTTCACTCCCGGCCGCATGGGCAATGACCCTCTTGACTGGATGGCGGATGTCGCAGGAGGATTCCTGGGAGCTGGCATCGGAAGCCTGCTCCACGGTTGGCTGAAAACAAAGCTGCTTGTTCAACCCGCAGTTTCCCGCTAGAAATTCCCGCCATGGAGTCCGCCCCCGCTTCCCAACGTGCAGAGTCCCTGCGCGCTGAAATCAATCATCACAACCTCCTGTATTACCAACAGGCGACACCGGAAATCACAGATGCCGCCTTCGATGCCTTGCTGCGCGAATTGCAGGACTTGGAAAAGGCCCATCCCGAGTTGGTGACGCCTGATTCGCCCACCCAAAGAGTGGGCGGAGCCCCCTTGGATGGCTTCACCCAGATCGCGCATCCCGTGCCGATGATGAGCCTGGACAACACCTACTCCGAGGAGGAGATGCGAGACTTCTTCCAGCGTCTGGTGAAGGGCCTGGGACGGGAGAACATCCGCTGCACCATCGAGCCGAAAGTGGACGGCGTGGCTGTGGCCGTGCGCTATGAGAACGGCACGCTCAAGTATGCCGCGACCCGCGGTGACGGGCGCATGGGAGACGACATCACCCAGAATCTTAAAAC
>JBGGMQ010000299.1:0-2900 GCA_041287975.1 Verrucomicrobium sp.
CTGTGACGTTGTCACAGCGATTTTCAAGATTCCCCCCCGGGCAGAACCTGATCCACTGATTCCGTCATGAACTCGACACTTCCTTTGCCACTACCTTCCCGCGCCTCGCGTTGGTCTCGTGGGTTCACTCTGGTGGAAGTGAGCCTGGCCATGGGAGTCGTTTCATTTGGACTTCTCAGTCTGATCTCTCTGCTCACCATTGCCATGGACTGTGTGCGGGGGGCTTCCTCAGACCTCGTCGGGAGCCAGATCGCCAGCCGCTTGATGGGCGAGTTGCAAGCGCAGCCCTGGGATCAGCTGGCCCTTCGCTCAGGGGAAATCACCCGCTATGATGCCGAGGGCAAACGCGTGGGAGGAGGTGCCAGTACTGGAGAAGACGTGGCTGCCCCAGAAGCAACGCCAGGAGGTGAAGCCTTCAGTGTCTACACCGTTCGCCTCGAAATGGGCACTGCCAGGAATTATGGGCGCGACTTGAGCATCTATGTGGCCTCCGCTTCGGAGGATCGGGGAGAGAAGCTCATCGCTGACTACCTGAGCGGCAGCCCGGGTGCCCGGAGCCGGCAGGTGGCCGTCTATGCGGCGCAGCTCGTCCGTCTGGAGAAGTAAGCCTGGGCTCATGCATCGTGCTTCCATGATGAGTTCTAGGAAAATAGGAGCCGCAGTTTTTGCGAACCGCGCCTTTACGCTGGTGGAGCTGTTGCTGGCGATGGCCATCCTCACCGTCATCCTGATCACGCTGGCCACGGTGATGAGCCAGACCACCGGGGCCTGGCGGCAGGCGAGGTCGCAACTGGAGCAGTTCCGGGAGGCGGAGACGGCCTTTGACAGCATGAACCGCCGGATCACGGATGCTGTGCTCAACACCTACACCGACTATGAGTTTCCCAACGGCAACCGGCAGCTGACGCCCACGCGCTACATCCGCCAGTCAGACCTGCATTTCGTCTGCGGTCCTGCCAGGACGGGGGGTGCCACCGCTCCCGCTTTGCTGGGTGCTGCCGCAGCACCGGGCCACGCTGTGTTCTTCCAGGGGCCCTTTGGTGAGCATGAGTCCAACGGGCTGACGGGGCTCAACACTCTTCTCAATGCCTGGGGTTATTTCATTGAGTTCGGTGACGACCGGGGGGAGCGGCCGGCGTTCCTGGCAGACCCTGCCGGTACGCAGACACGTTATCGTTTCCGGCTCAAAGAGTTTCAGCAGAAGACCGAGCAACTTACTGTGTTCGGGGCGAAGCTGTCCAGCGTCACTCAGCCCACCACCCTTTACAGCTGGTTTGCACCTCCCGCGTTGTCAGGCCAGGGAGTGCACACCCTGGCAGAGAATGTGGTGGCCCTGGTGATACGGCCCCTTTCGCCGGACAGTTCCCTGGCGGGTTCCAATCAGATCGCCTCGCACTACTACTACGACTCCCGGGCCTTCCAGCGGGGAGCCGGTACTCCCTTCGAGCAGGCGCGTTCCCGGCATCAGCTTCCTCCCATGCTGGAGATCACCGTCGTCGTTCTCGATGAAACCTCAGGAGCCTGGCTTCAGGATCTTCATGGCAGTGCCATGCCTGATCTTGGCCTGGGCTCCTTGTTTCAGGATGCAATGGCCTACGAGGACGACCTCGCCACTCTGGAGTCCACCCTCGTGTCACAAAAGCTCCACTACCGCACGTTGAAAAAGACCGTCCGCCTGCGCAATGCGCGATGGAGCACCGTGGACTGACCCGTGACTGCTATGCCATCCCTGACCCCGTTTACCCGACGCTCAGCATCCTCCTGCCGTGGCTTCACGCTGGTGGAGATGCTGGTCGTCGTGGCTCTCGTCTTCATGCTGCTCACGCTCGTCAGCATGGGCACCAGCAGCATGGTGCAGGCCTCCCGGCTCTCTGAGGCCGTGGTACAGCTGGAGTCGACCCTGCGTCTGGCCTCCCAGAAGGCTGCCATTGAGAATTGCGAGATCGAAGTGCGGTTTTATGAAATGGCCATGGGTCCGGGAGAACCTGCGGGATACGGAGCCCTGCAAGTGATGCGGTATGAGATCGAGACGGACCCCGCGGCTCCGGGGTACACCAGCCCCGGTACGCCTGGGTTTACTCCCACGCCCGTGGCGGTGACGGAGATTCAGAGGCTGCCTTCCGGTGTCGTCATGCATACGGCGTCGAACTTCAGCAACCTGATCACGGATCCGACACGGCAGCCGAATCCCGCCACCGTCGACCTGGACGGCGCCCCCCGGCAGGTTCGCAGGGTGCGGTTTCTTCCCCGGGGAGGGAGCGACCTGACTCCCGGCGTGGTTTGGACACTGACTCTGTGTGACTCCCTATTTGGGAGTTCGCCGACCCTGCCTCCCAATCATGTGGTGCTGGCGCTGGATCCAGAGACGGCACGGCTCAGCGTCTTCCGGCCCCATTAGTTTCCTCTCTCCATCCATGCGTTCGTTGCTCCATCCGCCTTCGTCAGGCTGTCGAAAGTTCACCCAGGGGGTGGCGTTGCTCTCCACGCTCATCCTGCTGGCGCTGGTGACCGTGCTTGTGGTCACTTTTTTCATCGCGGTGCGTTCCATGCGGGAGCAGACCTCGAACTCGCTGAGTGACTTCCGGCTCGGCACCTTGCGGGACACTGCCATCAATGCCTCTATTGAGCAGCTTCGGGAGGCCACGACCCAGGCAGGGGAGTTGTGGGCTTCTCAACCCGGTGCCATCCGCACGTACGACCGCACCACCGGGCAGCCCAGTCAGATCTTCAAGCTCTACAGCAATGAAGCCAGCCGCTTGCAAGGGTTGGGCTCCATCCTGGATGCGGCGACGCTCAATCTTGAAACAGACATTTCCGCGAACTGGAAGCTCCAGCCGGCGGCCTATGTGGACCTGAATGAACCGGAGATCTTTTCCGTGGATGGCGAGATTCACTTTCCC
>JBGGMQ010000300.1:0-7432 GCA_041287975.1 Verrucomicrobium sp.
AAACCTCCGCCAAGGCTCTGCGCGGTGCGGAAATGGCTGACGTTATTTTTAACGGGACGGACAAGCGCAAGCCCGTGGGCATGGCAGAAGTCATCCTGACCCTCGCGGACTGTGAACAGGGCTTGGGCGTGGACTACAACGAGGTGGCCATGTGCCGACGGGTGTTCCGCGATGGTCGCTCGGAATACCGCATCAACGGCACTCTTTGCCGGTTGAAGGACTTCCAGGAACTTCTTGCCGGTACAGGCATCGGGCGCTCCGCCTACTCGGTCATGGAGCAGGGCAAGATCGACATGCTCATCAGCGCCAAGCCGGAAGATCGCCGCTCCGTGTTCGAAGAAGCCGCCGGCATCACCAAATTCAAAGGGCAGAAAAAGGAAGCCCTCCGCAAACTTGAGTACACAGAGGCCAACCTCCTCCGCGTGGCAGACATCATCGCGGAAGTGAAGCGCCAGATGGGCACTTTACAACGGCAGGCTCAAAAAGCGCGTCGCTATCAGATCGTGCACAAGGACCTGCGGATTCTGGACCTGCACATGGGCCACAAGCACTTCACGGAATACTCCGGCGAGAAGAGCGAGTCCGAGAATCAGATCATCTCCCTCATGACGGAGCTGAATGATCTGCACCAGCGCATTCACTCGAAGGAGCAGGAAGTAACGGAAACACGCGAAATCTACCACCAGGTGGAGTCCACGATCAACGGGCTGCGTCAGCAATCCCAGGAGTTCCGCTCCAAGATTCAAGGCTCAGAGAGCAAGATCGAGTTCAACCGTGAGCGTGTGGAAGAACTGGAAGGCCGCATCCGCCGCAACGAGGAAGACTCCAACAACAATCGTGACATGGTGGACCGTCAGCAGCGCGAGCTGGCGGCGGCAGATGAGCAGTTCTCCTCCATCCGAAACACCATCGAGAGCCGTCAGTATGCTCTTGAGGAGCACCAGATTACCCACAACGCCATCATCCCCGAGCGCCAGAAGCTTGAGATGGAGCGACGCACACTGCGGGAAGCCTTCCGTCGACTGGAGGGCGAAGCCGCCACAGCAGACGCCAAGGCGCAGAGCCTGAGCAATCAGATGGCCACAGACCGCCAGCGGCATGAAGCGCTGGCCCATGACAAGATCTCGGCCATGGAGGCCCGCGAATCCAGCCAGGTGGAGTTTGATCATCTGCAGCGCCAGATTGAAGAGCTTGAAGCGATGCGGATCGAGCTTGAGCACAAGCTCAAGGATCTGACCAACAACATCCAGGAGAAGCGCCGTCAGCGGGATGCCGCCTTGGAGGAGCTCAGCCAGTTGCAGAGACAGCTCACTCAGCGCCGCTCCCGTCTGGAAGTGCTGCAGCAGATCCTGGAGAAGGGCGAAGGCCTGGAGTTGGGCACGCAGAACATTCTCAAAGGGCTGGATGACCCGGACCGCATCAAAGGCGGCGTGCGTGGACTGGTGGCATCCCTGATTGAGGTGGAACCGCAGTTTATTTCCGCGATCGAAGCAGCCCTGCGCGACTACTTGCAGGTCGTCCTGCTGAATCACACCTCTCTGGCGGATGAACTCATCACCAAGCTGACGGAGCAGCGCCTGGGCAAGACCGCCGTCGTGCCACAAGACCTCCTGGTGAGCAAGGGCGGCACCGAGCGGCAGTTCATGCCCAATGGCGGTGTGGCTTGGGCGCTGGACAAAGTGAAGTCCCAGCCAAGCGTGCAGCCGCTGATCGAGCGCGTGCTGAGCAACGTGCTGATTGTCGAGGACCTTGGCACGGCCCTACTGTTGAAGATGGATCACCCTGATCTGGCCTTCGTCACCATGAAGGGCGAAGTGCTCACCTCCGAAGGCGTGATCCACGGTGGTGCGGGCAAAGAAGAAGCGGCCTCCACACTTCGCCGTGAGACGGAGCTGCGGGAACTGCGCGTGCAGGTGGAAGCACTGGACAAGCAGGTGGTGGAGAAAGAGGAGCTGGTTGAAGAGCTCCGCATGATCCTGGAGGAGCAGCAGCGGGAGGAAGCCAACGCCCGCGATGCCTCCCAAATGAACCGCGAAGGTCTGAGCCAGTACCAGGGCAAGGTGAGCGTCGTGCAGCGCGCCCTCCAGCAGGCAACCGCCAAGCTTGACTCCCTGGAATGGGAGCAGGGCCAGATCGCTCAACGCCTCTCCGCCGCTGAGGCCCAGATCCAGCAGCACCGCGAGGCCAACCAGCTCGCCACGATGGAGATCGAGGAAACTCAGGAGCGCGAACGCGTGCTGGAGACCCAGATCGAATATGTCATCCGGCGCGAGGTGGAGTCCACCGAACGCCTCAATGAGCTGAAGACCGCCCTGGCTCTGGAGCAAAACGCCCTGCAAAACGTGGAGCGTCAGAAGGCACCGCTGGCCAACCGTCTTGAGGAACTGGAAGCAAGCATCAGCCGCTACGAGAACGAGTGCTTCATCTGGAGACAGCGTATCGAGTCCGCCGTGGCCGAAAGCCGTCGCCTCGTTGAGGAAACGGAAGAGGCCCGCCGCATCCTCACCAACGTGGACAACGAAGGCCGTGAGTCCGTGGAGCGCCGCAATGCCGCCTTTGAGCGCGTGACAGCTCTGGAGACGGAGCTCAATGCGATCCGCAGCCGCCACAGTGAACTGAATGACCACCGCAGCCGCGCCGAAGTGCAGCAGACGCGCGTGGAGATGAAGCTGGAAAACTTGGTCAAGCATGTGCAGGAGCGCTACCAGGTGAGCCTGGATGCCTTCGAACCAGATCCTCACGCTCTGCTGCTCTCCATCTCAGAGCAGAAGAAGAGCTTTGACCGCACCAGCAAGCGCCGGGCAACGATATCCCGCAGCGACAGTGGCGACGAGGACAACTCCGAATCTGGCGATGAATCCCAAGCCAGCCAGTCCAGCACTCCACAGGACATCGACATGGAGGGCAATCCCCTCTTTGACGCAGCGGCTCTCGAGCAAGGTCCCGACTGGGATCTGGTTCAGGAAATTGTCAACGAACTGCGCCAGCGCCTGGAGAGCATGGGCCCGGTGAACCTGGACGCCATCCAGGAGTTTGAGGAGCTGGAGCAGCGCCACATCTTCCTGGAGACCCAGCACGGCGACCTTGTGAAGAGCAAGGATGAACTTTTGCAGGTGATCGCGAAGATCAATGACACCACGCAGACGATGTTCACCGAGACCTTCATCCAGGTCCGGAACAACTTCCGCGAGAACTTCAAGGAGCTCTTCGGCGCTGGCGGCCAGGCTGATCTCATGCTGCAGGATGAGAACGATCCCCTGGAGTGCGGCATCGAGATCATCGCCAAGCCTCCGGGCAAGAAGTTGCAGAGCATCAGTCTCCTTTCCGGTGGTGAGCGCTCCATGACGGCCGTGGCGCTGCTGTTCTCCATCTTCATGGTACGCCCAAGCCCCTTCTGCGTGCTGGATGAGCTGGACGCACCGTTGGATGAGTCCAACATCAAGCGCTTCCTCACCATGCTGGACAAGTTCATCTCCGCCAGCCAGTTCATCATCGTGACGCACAACAAGCGAACGATGTCCAAGGCGGATGTGATCTACGGTGTGACCATGCAGGAGTTCGGCGTGAGCAAGCCAGTGGGCGTGCGCATGACCAACGAGAAAAGGACCCTGGAAGACAATGCGCCGACGGTGGCCGAAACGGTCCGTGGCAGCGCAGCCACCGCGGCTCTGGCAGCACCGTCTTCGCTACCGAAGAAGACTCGCGGCAAGAAGGCAGCAGAAGCTCCTGCTGAGGACGCCGCAACCAGTGAAGAGGCCGTTGCCGAGGTGCCTGAACCTGAAGAAGCTACTCCGGCCCTTAGCGACTAGGGAGCGTTTGGAGCACTCATAGCGTCCCTTGGAGGGGGCAAGCCCTAGCTTGCCCCCTCTCAAGGCACTTGAAACTACGCCTGCCGATGCCGAAGGCAGACTGCTCCTGGCGTTGCCTTCCAATGGAGACTTCTCGAGACTGCCCCCGCCAGAGCAAGAGCCCCCTCAGGTTAACTCCTCGAATCAACTCTCGGCATCCGCATTGACAGCATCCTTTTTCCCCAGCCACTGTCCGCCCGACTGCCACCGCTTCCGGAAACTCTGGCGCAAGCGCGTCAGAACTCCACCCCGTCTCGCGGGTGAAGATTGAGCCAGACGCTTTTCGAGTTTTTGAATGCGTTCCTTGAGCCGGCTCACGGTTTCGCGATGCTCCTGCATGGATTCCTGATGTCGGGCCCGGGTGTCCTGGTGCGCCACATCTTCCTGCTTGAGCGCCGCTTCACGCTCCGTCGCCACAGTTTCAAAGAACCGCACTGCTTCCGCCCATTTTAGCAACTCGGAGAGGACCGCACGCAGCGCAACCGTTCGCTCAACTCCTGGTGCCTTGTGCGAGGGCGACTGAAGCTGGAGCCCTGCTGCAAGCAGGTGCCGGGCCCAAGATTCCTGCATGGCCTGCCAGGTGTACTTGCCCGCCTGTCGTCGACCGCGCTCGCAAAGAGAATCACGAACGCCAGGCAATGCATGCAGAAATGCGTGAGCCCAAGCCTGGGCGGTGTCCTCGGCGACGTAGAGGGCCGCATCCCCCGCCACCTCGGGGATGGAAGCGTGCGGTGCGCAAATCACAGGACACCCCACGTGCATCGCCTCAATCAGCGGCATGCCAAAGCCCTCATATTCCGAGGCAAATAGAAGCGCCTCCGCCTTCTGATAGAGATGCACCATGCCTGCGTCCGAGACCAAACCGGCGTCGACGACACAGTCCGGCACGCCCTCAGGATGTCGGGCCGCCAATTCTTTGACAAACGCACCATGATCTCCACCCGTGAGAATCAGCCGGAGTCCAGATCGACGCTTCCAGATCTCCACCATGATGTCTCCCAGGAGCCCATGACGCTTGTGCGGCCAATGGTGAGCAGGGTAGAAGACGTATGCCCCCTGCTCCAAGGAAGATGGCAGAGAATCTCCCGCCTCCGTGTCGAGGTCGGCTCCTTTCAAAATGACGACCACTCGTTCTGGAGCCAGATTCAGATGATAAATGAGGCGGCTCCGGGCATGCGCTGACGCGGTGACGACCAACGTTGCCTGCTGCAATCCCACATAGACCTTCCTCCGCCTGCGCGCCTCTGCCTCAGAAAAATGCTCGGGGTGGTCAAGCGCAAGAGCATCTGGCATGGACACCACATGCGGGATGTCGCCAAGCACAGCAGGTTCATCAAACGGATCGCCGCCGAAAAGAGGACTGACCACCATGTCGGGTTTGAGAGAGCGGACCAGCGGAGTCACCTCTGTCGTGGGCAGGCAAGGCATGACCCACACTTCAGGAAAACCAAGCCAGCCAGGAAACTGCGATGCAAATCTTCCGTTCACCAAAAAGACAAGTTCGAGCTGACCAGAGGCTGCATGTTGGGCAAGAATGCGCCCCACCTGCCAGGCGGTGCGAGCGACCCCACCGTTGGTGACGGGGTCCAGGTGGCAGAGATTGACGAGGCAAACCATTTGTATGGATCGAAACTCCTCAAGAGTTGCGTGTTTGCCGGTGGCATTTTAACTCTCCGTCCAGGGCCTCGATCACAGCGAGCCGCTTGTCACATTCCGCCTGAAGATACTCGGCCCTGGCATACAGGTGCAGAAGAGCTGCAGTCATGCGGCCATCACGACTCCGTTCCAAGGCCGCCTCCAACACTTTCGAATCCTGCGGCACAAGCTCACGCCTCGATACGACCGCAAAGAGGTCATAAGGAAACAAGGAAGGCTCCAACAGCACTTCCCATCCGCCCAAACGGCCCATGATCAATCGCAGGGATTTCTCTGAAAAAAGATACAAATGCTCCTTGGCCCGCAGCATGCGCAAGAACGGATTTGCCGACGCCACCAGCTGCTCATGGCTCTCGTACCGGTAACACGGGGTCTGTACCAGCAGCACGCCGCCAGGTTTGAGCAGGCGGAAGCAGTGTGTGAGCGTCTCTTCCGGGTGGGACAAGTGCTCAAGGACGTCCATCAATACGATGACGTCCAAGCTGCCCGGTTCCAGCGCCTGATCCTCGATCGGACCGCGCACCATTGGCACAGCGAACGTGTCCCGGGCAAAATCGACCACCCAGGGACTCAACTCCAGGCCGCTGGCATCAAACCCCGCCTGACGCATGAGGGCGACGAACCCACCGTGAGATGCCCCCAACTCCAGCACGCGCGCCGGGGGCAACCGGTACTTCAAAAGAGTCTGCAGCCAGTGGAGGCAACGCTCCCGAAGGTCCAACCGGGCACGGTCCTCAATGCGCGGGTGCCCGTAGTCATCCTTCTGATGCTCCAGCCAGTAGCTCTTCCCATAAAAGGAAGTTTCATCGTCCTGCACCGTGAGTTCAGCGTCAGAAAGTCGCCCAGTAGACACCAGCGTCTGACAGTCTGGACAACGCACATACTCCGTCGAGAATGCGACAAGAGGCAGGTCACTCCAGCACCAGCACTTGGGTTCAGGTACGGCAGACATTCCGATCTGGAGCGGTGGACAGAGTAGCAATTTCTACGCAACGGCCCGCACAACGGGATGAGAGACCTGGACGCCCTGCAAATTTTCCGGGATCAACCGGCCCTCGTCAAAGTCACACAGGGAAAGGAGCACATGATAGGCGTCACCAGTTTGCAAAGGTGGAATGCCATCCAGCCCTTGGGCGTAGGCGAGAATCTCCTTTCCATTGGGCAGCGTTGCCCGGTAGGTCCGATGGGTCAGGACTTCTCGAATGGTCACGGGTGCGAGCAGGCGAACGTCGCTCATGGCTTGGCGGGAGTGGGTTGAGGATTGGCGGGCACGGCTTTCGGAATGACCTCCTCCGGAGCATCGTCTTCCGATGGGGCGGTCGATGCCGGGCGGTCCCACTTCAGTTTGAACTGTGACAGAAAGGTCCCTGAGCGCATCAGGTCCAAGGCTCGTTGCACCACCACCTCACGAAGCTGCCCCTCGTCACCCGGCAGAGGCTCCCCCTTGCTCCGTCTCACATAGGCGTCCACCTCAGGGTTATCACCTGAAACCAGCGCCGCCTCATTGAACCGGGGTCGGACACGATCGACGACAAAGGGCTTCAGGGACTTGCCACGACTCCCGCTAAAGACTTTGCGCTTGTCCTCCATGCTTCCGCGTACCGGGAAGTGCGGCTCGATCCCCTTGCGGAAGTAGGAAGTCCCGTCCGGAAGGAGCATCTCGGCACTGGCATAGCGCAGCATGGTGACATCATCCAGGCGCATGTCTGTGTAGCGCACCGTGGCACCTCGCGTTTTGCCGCCCACGATCATGGCGCGCTTTTTTGCCAGCAGACAGGCGGCAATCACCTCGCCAGCGGGACTGGTGTCATTGTCCAGGAGAATAACGACCTCGCCCGTCCACAGGGGTGCGTGCTTTGAGATGAAGTACTCCGCTTCATCCCGGCCCATTTGCTTGAGTTTGAACATGAGTTCGCTCTCAGGCAGGA
>JBGGMQ010000301.1:0-3970 GCA_041287975.1 Verrucomicrobium sp.
CGAGTACGTGTTCGGGTATTCCGGCGGGGCCGCACTGCCCATCTTCGATGCATTGGAAACCGTGAAGACGAACATCAAGTTCGTCCTCGTGCGTCATGAACAAGGCGCGGTGCACATGGCAGACGGGTATGCCCGTGCCACTGGCAAGCCTGCAGTGGTGCTCGTGACCTCCGGTCCTGGCGCTGGCAATACCGTGACGGGCATCATGACCGCCCAGATGGACTCCATCCCGATGATCATCATCTGCGGGCAGACGGTGTCCTGGATGCTGGGCAAGGATGCCTTCCAGGAAGCGGACATCTTCAACATCACCACGCCGGTTTGTAAGCACAACTACCTGGTGAAGAACACGAACGACCTTCCGCGGATCGCCCGCGAGGCGTACCACATCGCCACAACTGGCCGCCCCGGCGCAGTATTGATCGACGTGCCCAAAGACATCAGCCAGGCGCCTTTCACCGGCGACCTCAATGCTGAGATCGACCTTCCCGGCTATCATCCGGAAGAGTCTCTCAAGATCGACAAGAGGTCGGTGCAGGAGGCGGCCAAGCTCATCATGGCGGCCAAGCGCCCGCTCATTCTTGCTGGACATGGCGCGATGATCGCCCGTGCTGACAAGGAACTCATGGCCCTGGCGGAGACCCTGAACTGCCCGGTGACCAACACCCTGCTCGGCAAAGGTGTATTCCCTGAAACGCACCGCCTGAGCCTTGGCATGCTGGGCATGCACGGCACCGCCTACGCCAACAAGGCCATCTGCGAGTGTGACTGCATCATCAACATCGGCTCCCGCTTTGATGACCGCATCATTGGCAAGCCTTCCGTGTTCGGCAAGAACGCGACCATCGTTCACTTCGACATCGATGAAGCCGAGGCCAACAAGATGATTGTGGCGGATGTTTTCGTGAAGGGTGATGCCAAAGCGGCTCTGAACGAGCTGCTCCCGCTTATCGCCCCGCTGGATACGGCCACCTGGAATGAAACACTGGACGGCTACAAAAAGAAGTATCCCCTCAACTACAAGAAGCAGGGCGGTCTGCGCATGCAGCAGGTGATCGACGAGCTTTACCAGCTCACCAAGGGCAAGGCCATCATCTCCACCGACGTGGGCCAGCACCAGATGTGGGCGGCGCAGTTCTACAAGAACGACGAGAGCTTCAAGTGGCTCAGCTCCGGCGGTGCCGGCACCATGGGCTTCGGTTTCCCTGCAGCCATCGGCGCCCAGCTCGGCTGCCCGAATGACATCGTGGTTTCCATCAGCGGTGATGGCGGCTTCCAGATGACCTTGTTTGAACTGGCGACTGCCGCCATTCTCAAGCTGCCTATCAAGATCCTCGTGTTGAACAACCACTACCTCGGCATGGTGCGCCAGTGGCAGGAGCTGTTCTTCGACAACCGCGAAAGCGGCGTGGACCTCATCGGCAACCCTGACTTCGTGAAGCTGGCGGAGGCCTATGGCATCAAAGGCTTCCACATCCGCCGCCCCGCCGATGTGGAGCGCGTGCTCCAGCAGGCTCTCGACTACAACGAAGGCCCCTGCCTCATCGAAGCCGAGTGCATCAAGACCGAGAACGTGTTCCCCATGATCCCGGCCGGCGCCGCCCTGGAAGACATGTTGATCGAGCCTCCGAAGCACAAGATGGAGAAGCCAGTGGGGTCGACCTAGTAGCGAGTAAAAAGAGGGAAGAGGGGCAAGGGATAAGGGTCAAGGAATCCCCCTCCTCTTCATGGCACCGCCTTCTGCGAAATGAGTGAGATCAAGAGCTATCGAGATCTAATGGTAGAAGGCGATGCAGGCTGCGACCAGCATCTACGAAGCAAGCAGAAGCTTTCCCCGGGAGGAACAGTTTGCTTTGACTTCACAGCTTCGGCGCTCAGCGGTCTCAATTCCCTCTAACATCGCTGAAGGCTACGGACGCGGCTCAAAGCCAGACTACGTACGCTTTTTGCAAATAGCCCGAGGCTCCCTGTTTGAAGCGCAAACTCAACTCGAACTCGCCACCCAACTTCGTTTTCACCCCGCTGACTCTACGGAAATCCAAGAAATCCTGCATGAAATCGAGCGCATGCTCAACTCCATGATTTCCAGGCTCAGCAGCTAATTCCCTTATCCCTCTTCCCTTAACCCTTTTCCCTCTTTCACCAATGTCCGACCGCAACATCATTACCTCCGACCGCAAACCGGCTCCTCAGCCAGACATCGTGAACATGCACACCCTGAGCATGTACGTTGCCAACAAGCCCGGGGTGCTGGGCCATATCTGCCAGGTGTTCAGCCGCCGTGGCTTCAACATTGACTCGCTGGTGGTTTCCCAAGGGCGTGACCCGCGCTTCTCCCGCATGACGGTGGGAGTGAGCGGCCATCCCGAAGGCCTTCATCAGATCATCATGCAGTGCAACAAGCTCATTGATGTGATCCACTGCTACGAACACACGGACAAAGACTCCGTGGTGAAGGAGCTGGTGCTCATCAAGATTGTGGCCGACTCAGACCACCGCACGGAGATCCTTCAGATCATCGAACATTTCAACGGCAAGACTGTGGACCTTCAAGAGCAGTCCATGGTGATCATGATCACCGGCAACAGCGACAAGGTGGACGCCGCCGTCAACCTGCTGGGCCGTTTCGAGATCATCGAAACCGTGCGCACCGGCAAAGTGGTAATGGCGCGCGGCGTGGCTGAGACCTAGACGCCCCAGCCTCAGGAGTTCGAGAATCAATCTCATGAGCGCCTCGCCAAAAGCGAGGCGCTTTTTTCTTTTGGCCCTTTGAAGCCAGATTGTTAAATCCGCCTTGCCTTTCTGCAACGCAGTTGGGTAGGATGACATATCACGAACCAAAAATTCGGGATTCTCCAGAAGGAGGTACCATCATGAACCGTGTCGAAGAAGACCTCACCAGTTTCTTCGAGCATTCGCTGGATCTGATGTGCATTGCCGGATTTGACGGCTATTTCAAGCGCCTGAATCCAGCGTGGGAAAAGACCCTGGGACATTCAGCGGAGGATCTGATGTCCCAGCCCTATCGCAACTTCATCCATCCTGATGATTATGCGAGGACCTTGAGTGAGGCACAACGCATCAGCGAAGGCGCCAACACCATTTCCTTTGAAAACAGGTACCGCTGCAAGGACGGCCGCTACCGATGGCTGCAGTGGCGGGCCCATCCCGACACCCAACGAGGCTTGGTTTTTGCAGCCGCACGGGACATGACCAAATACAAGGAGCTGGAACAGGAACTAAGGTCAAAGAGCGCCCTGCAACGGGCCATGCTGGACGGAGCAAACTACGCGATCATTTCCTGCGACAGTGAGGGCACCATCCAGGACTTCAATGCCGGAGCCCAGCGCTTGCTGGGGTACACTCCCGAAGAAGTCACCAACAAGGTCTCGCCCTGTATTTTCCATGATCCACAGGAAGTGCGGCGAAGGGCAGAGGAGCTTACCATCGAGCTGGGGCGGCCAGTGAGACCCGATTTCGAAGCCTTTGTCGCCAAGGCCATGCTTGGGCCTCCGGATGAAAACGAATGGACCTACATCCGCAAGGATGGCACGCGGGTGCCCGTGATGCTCTCTGTCACCATCATGCGTGACGATCAGGGCCGTGCCCTGGGCTTCCTTGGGGTGGCCAGCGACCTCACAGCGCGGCACAAGGCTGATCACGCGAGGCGGGACCTTGAAGCACGATTGAAGGCCATCCTCGACAACACGACCGCGATCGTCTTTCTGAAGGACCGGGAGGGCGCCTACCAACTGGTGAACAAGCGGTATGAAGAACTCTTCCATCTGAGCCAGGAGCAGATGACTGGAAAAAGCGACTACGACATATTCCCTCCGGAGTATGCGCGCGCCTTCCGGGAAAACGACGCACGTGTCCTTGCCAGCGGCCAGCCGATGATCCTGGAGGAGACTGCGCCCCTGGATGGCGAAACACGCACGTATGTGAGCGTGAAATTCCCCGTCCAGGATGA
>JBGGMQ010000302.1:0-7148 GCA_041287975.1 Verrucomicrobium sp.
GCGCAGGGCCGTGTCCTTCCACTTGTCCACTTCAGCCGTGAGTTCAGCGATAGGGTCGAGGGGGGCAGCGGGTTCAGCCGCAACAGCTTCCGCAGTTTGCGGGTCCATCACCGGAGCTTCCGTCTCAGCGGCAGCGATAGGTTCATCAGTCGTAGGATTCATAGCGAAAATTTCAGTTCAAACCGGCCCCAGACGGGCCAGAGGGCCGGAAATATGCACTGGAGGGGCGGCGGTGGCAAGAGGCGGTAACAGGTGGCCTCCGTCCCTCAGGGCCCCGACCCTCTTCGCCCTCGCAGTTTTCCATAGATCGTGTAGGGTGAACCGCAGATTGAACCCAACCGCATGACCACGTCCTATCTCGCTGGCGACCGCATGGACTACATGCGATTTTGCCTCATTGCCGACGTAGTGGATAATGAACCGGCCCGCCTCCAGGTGGCCTTGGACAATATTGATCGATGGCTGGGCAACGGCCACTGGGCAAAAAAGCGCCTCGGGCAATGGCGTGAGGTCATCGCGGCAGCCATGCTCACCCGTGGGGGGATGGAGCACCTTCAGCGACTTCTACGGGACGACGGCGAGGACGCCCGGTTCTTGAAAGGCTTTGCGCCTTTCCCGGGACTGCTCACCAAAGAAGAAAGAGCCACGATTCCATGGGTGCCGCGGCATTAATTCACGTGGTGCGAGCTGCTTCGGCCTTGGTGCCCTAGATCTTTGAGAAGACTTTCGACACAGATCTTATAACAGATCCGTGGGACGAACGCATTGGCAAGATGCTTGACGAAGCCATCGGTAAGGAAAGCCTTTTCGAGATACTCCGATGCAGGAGAAGTGGCTGGTCAAATCCCACTCCGCTCTGAACGAAGCTATGGTTCAAGCCAGTGGGCAGAGTGATCCGGGTCAGCCGTGACGGGTTTTGAGCATTTTCACCCAAAGAACAGGTTGGACCCGTCTCGCCCTCTGTGCCATTCTGACGCTCGGAAGCCCCTGAATGACCTCACCTGCCACGGTTCTCATTGTCGATGATGAAAAGCACACCCGGGAAGGGTTGCGGCTTTCTTTGGAGGATGACTTTGACGTCTATGTGGCGGGCAGTTCGGCGGAGGCCATGGAGATTCTCAAGGGGGATCCGGTGGATGTGATGCTCACGGACCTCCGGCTGGGCGGCGAGAGTGGCATGGAATTGATCGTCCAGGCGCTCAAGATCCCCCACCCGCCCATCTGTATCATGATGACCGCCTACGGTTCCGTGGACACGGCCGTGGAGGCGATGAAGCGGGGGGCCTATGACTTTGTCACCAAGCCACTGAACCTGGATGAGGTGGAAATACTCATCAAACGCGCGCTGCGCAGTCGCTCGCTGGAGAAGGAGAACACCGAACTCAAGCGGCAGGTGGAGAAGAAGTTCTCCATCGAAGGCATCCTCGGCCACAGCGAGGTGATGAAGCCAGTGTTCGAGGTCATCGAACAAGTGGCGCCCACCAAGGCGACGGTGCTCATCGAAGGCGAGAGCGGTACCGGGAAAGAACTCGTGGCCAAGGCGATCCACCACTTGAGCGGCCGCCCGGCTGCCAAATTGGTCACTGTCCACTGTGCCGCACTGGCGCCAAATGTGCTGGAGAGCGAGCTCTTCGGTCATGAGAAGGGCTCCTTCACCGGAGCCACCGAGCGTCGCATCGGTCGGTTCGAGCTGGCCGATGGCGGCACCCTGTTTCTGGATGAGATCGGCGAGATCGACGCAAACATTCAGGTCAAGCTCCTGCGCGCTCTGGGCGAGCATACCATCGAGCGGGTGGGTGGAAGCAAGCCCATCAAGGTGGAGGTGCGCCTCGTGGCCGCCACTAACAAGGACCTCTGGAAATTGGTGCAAGAGGGCAAGTTCCGTGAGGACTTGTACTACCGGCTCCGGGTGGTGCAGGTGAAGCTGCCTCCGTTGCGAGATCGCAAAAGCGACATCCCACTCCTCGCAGATGCCTTCCTCCACGATTTGTCCAAGGCCAATGGCAAACCCTTCAAGCCGCTGACGGACGAGGCCCTCCAGGTTCTCCTGGGATACTCCTGGCCGGGAAATGTCCGCGAACTCCGCACCGCACTGGAACATGGCGTGGTGATGTGCAATTCCCCCAGAGTTGGCCTGAAGCACCTCCCTTCCTACTTGATGAGCGGCGGATCGGGTCTGTCGTTCACCCCTTCGTCGTCCGGTGGTCCCAATGGTTCAGCTACAGTCACGACGGGCCAGGATCTCAACCTGGAGAAGATGGAGCGAGCCCTCATTGAGGAGGCCCTCCGACGCACAGGTGACAATCGCACCGAAGCTGCCGAAGTGCTGGGTCTGAGCCGTCGAACCCTGCAGCGAAAGCTGAAAGAGATGAACCGAGTGAAGAAGATCCGGCGTTCCCACGACTGATGTCCGGCAGCCCTTTCCTCCAAATTCCCTTGGAATTCCGTGGAACCCAGCCATTCTTTGCCTGCACCGATCAAAACTTCGAGCCGCCCTGCTCCGAATGAGTGATTCCTCAGACCAAGCCAGCCGCTCTGGCGGCACCCGCGGCCCTTCCTGGGGCGGCGTCATTGTATTCTTTGCCGTATTGGTGGCGTTCTTTTTCGTCCACCTTTTTGCCACCTTCCGTGGGATTGCCTCACCGGCGGCCATGGATGCGGCGCAGATCGCCCGCGAGTTTGCCCGCGGCAATGGGTTTCATACGAAGGTCATCCGACCGTATGCGTGGCAGCAACGCCTGCAGGCTGGCAAGAATGCCCCGCTCATGCAGATGCAGGATGCCCAGGACCCACCGTTGCCTGCTTTGCTGCTGGTACCTCTTTTCAAGGTGTTCAAAGACCAGTGGGCCTTCCCGGAAAGCTCTCGCATTTATCCACTGGACCGGGTGGTGGCGGGACTTTCCCTCCTGCTGTTCGTAGGAGCCATCGGGCTGACGTACCTCACGGTGCAACGTGTCTTTGACGGGTGGATCGCCGGTTGGACGGTGCTGCTGATGCTCTTCTGCCAGTTCCTTTGGGATCTGGGGCGTGGCGGGCTGGCCCCCATGATGCTGTTCTTTCTTTTTGCGCTCGCCGTGTACTGGATGGTGATCGCCATGGAACTGCCGGAGGAGGGCAAGCGGGGTGCGGGCAAGTTCGCCTTGGGGATCGGTGTCCTGTGCGCTCTGATGGTCCTGACCCACTGGATGGCCCTGTGGCTGGTGTTGGGCTTCACCATTTGTGTGGCTCTGTGGTTCAGGCCTCGCATGGTGGCGGTTTGGATTCTCGTGCTGCCTCTCCTCGCTCTCATTGGCTGGGGTTGGCGCAACCAGGGGATCAGTGGGGATGTGTTGGGCTCCAGCAAGGCCATCCTGCAGGCCACGCTGGCGACCAGTTCTGATTCACAATTGTTGAGGGACTTTTCAGGCGTGAGCCCGCCGGTGGACTTGAGCTTCCTGCTGCGTCGAGGCGTGTCCAACGTCGCGGAGCAATTGCGGCAGATGTATTCACACTTGGGCAGTGTCCTGCCTGCTTTGCTATTTTTCCTGGCCCTGCTACACCCCTTCCGGCGGGTGGAGACCAGTCAACTGCGCTGGGCCATGGCCATCCTCTGGGGAAGCGTCTTGGTGGGGATGTGCTTCATGGGCCTTCCTAAAAATGAAAAGGACGTCAATCAGTGTCACTACCTCTTCATCCCGTTGTTCGCAGCGTACGGGCTGGCATTTCTGTCTGTCCTGTGGGCGAGGCTGGGCTTCTCTTCTCAGAACTGGTGGGGCAAAAACGGCCTCGCGGCAGGTGCGTTCGCCCTCTCTGCCCTGCCTCTGATCTCAGTGCTGCCCATGGAGATCCTCACAGGGTTGTACAATAAAGGGCAGTTCGCCCACTGGCCTCCGTACCTGCCGGACCGCATCTCCAAAGTGAAGGAATTCGTTGCGGAGGATGAGCTGATCTACACTGATGTGCCGTGGGCCGTGGCCTGGTATGCGGATCGCACCGCTGTCTGGTTGCCGGTGGAGCTGGCCCAGTTCGCCGAAATGCGGGAACGGTCCAAAGCTGAAGGCAATGCGGTCGCGGGTCTGCTGCTGTCCCCTGCCTCGGCGGAGGTTGCCACAGTGCCGGATGTGTTCAGCGGGCCCTATCGGGCGTGGGCACCTGAGGTGTATCGCGGAGCGGGCATCGGCCTTGGCTTGGATACGCTGAGCACTGGACCGTTCCCCTTCAAGGAGATCTTTCCTCTGGCTGGATACCCCGTCGGGTCCCGTTTTGTGGTGCAGATGGCCTTCATGTCAGACACCAAGCGCTGGGAACAGCAAAACGCCGCACAGTGAGGTGGCAGTGCATTCCGCTTGCGGGAAGGGCATGGCGGGGCAAAATAGCCAGCCCTCTGCAACATGACTGAACCAGAACCACTCCCCGAAGAACTCAGCTTTGAAGAAGCGATGGAGTCGCTGGAGGCTATTGTGTCCTCCCTGGAGAGTGAGCGCTTGCCTCTGGAGGAGATGGTGCAGAGCTATGAACGTGGGGCCAAGCTGCTCAGCCAGTGCCGCTCCCGGATCGAAAGCGCCCGCCAGCGTGTAGAGTTGATCACCGCAGACCTTGAGGGGCGCGGCCGGGTGACTCTGAGCGATTTTGCCGCCATGGAGGAGACCACCGCCGCCCCCTCCGCTACTGCGACTTCAGGAGGGGATGAAGCCCCCAAAGCTCGTACCCCCAAGAAAAAGCCGGTCCAGGACGGTACCGACGAGGGTGAGATCCGATTGTTTTAGCCAGCTATCATTGACCGACAACACTGCCATGCCGGAACTTCCCGACATCCATTCCCCTGCCGACCTTAAGACACTTCCGCAGGAGCAACTTCCCGCGCTGGCTGAGAAGATCCGTCAGACTCTGATCACGACGCTGGCTGAGACCGGCGGCCACCTCGGCCCGAATCTGGGTGTCGTGGAACTCACTCTGGCCCTGCATCGCGTCTTCGACACGCCGCAGGACAAGTTCATTTTTGACGTGGCCCACCAGGGCTATGTGCACAAGATGCTGACCCACCGCTGGGACCGCATTCACACCATCCGCCAGTATGAGGGCCTCAACGGCTTCCTGCTGCGCACTGAGAGTGAGCACGACAGCTATGGGGCCGGACATGCAGGTACGGCACTCTCCGCCGCTCTGGGCATGGCCGTCGGCCGTGATTTGCGCGGGAGTGACGAACATGTGGTCTGCGTAGCAGGTGATGCTGCCTTCACCTGCGGCCCGACTTTTGAGGCCCTGAACAACGCCGCGGCCCAGACCAGGCGACTCATTGTCGTGCTCAACGACAATGAGTGGAGCATTGACCGCAACGTGGGCGCGCTGGCCAAGTACTTCAATACCATTGCAACCCACCCGACCTACGCGCATCTCCACCAGACCGCTGCTGGACTGCTGGAAAAAGTCGGCGGCAAGATGATCCGCCGCCTCGCAGGCAAGGTTGAGGAAAGTGCGAAAGGCCTGCTCCTGGCCACCAACTCCCAGCCCAGCACCTCCACCTCGGTGATTTTCGAGGAGTTTGGCTTCCGCTATTACGGGCCCATCGACGGCCATGACCTGCCGTTGCTGATCAAGACTTTCGAATTCCTGAAGACGCAGAATGAGCCGGTGCTCCTGCACATCATCACGGAGAAAGGGCGTGGCTACAAACCCGCCCTGGAAGATCCGGGCAAGTTCCACGGTTTGGGGAAATACAAGATTGAAACGGGTGAAGCCATTGCCGGCGGCACTCCGACCTTCTCGCAGATCTATGCGCGCAGCGTCACCGATTTCGCCAAGCAGGACACCAAGATCGTGGCCATCACGGCCGCCATGCCTGGTGGCACCGGCCTGAGCGTCTTCAAGAAGGAAATCCCCGAGCGCTACTATGATGTGGGCATCGCCGAGGAGCATGCGGCCCTTTTTGCATGCGGTCTGGCCACGCAGGGTCTCAAGCCCTTCCTGACCATCTATTCTACCTTCATGCAGCGTGCCTATGACATGATCATTCATGACATGGCCATCCAGAAGCTGCCCGTGCGTCTTTGCATGGACCGCGGTGGCTTGAGCGGCGACGACGGTCCGACTCACCACGGTCTCTTCGACATTGGCTATCTCCGCCCGGTGCCCAATCTCGTGCACATGCAGGCCAAGGATGAAGACGAGTTCGTCGACATGCTCTGGACCATGGCCAACTATGAAGGCGGCCCCATTGCCATCCGTTACCCTCGTGGCAGCGGTGTTGGCAAGACGCCCAAAGACAAGCCCGTCCTTTTGGAAATCGGTAAAGCGGAAGTCGTCGAAGCAGAAGGCGAAGTCGCCCTTGTCGGCCTCGGCACCATGTTTGAAGTGGCAGAGGAGACCCGGAAGCTTCTTGCAGCCCGCGGCATCACCGCAGCGCTCATCAACCCCCGCTGGATCAAGCCTCTGGACACCGCGGTGATCGAGCAGTTTGGCCGCCAGTGCAAAGTGGTCTGCACCTTTGAAGACCATGTGCTGCACAATGGCTTTGGCTGTGCGGTCATTGAGCACCTCAATGACGCAGGCATCAAGACGCCGGTCGCCCGCGTGGGCTGGCCCGATGAATTCATCGAGCACGGCACCCCTGCGATTTTGCGCCAGAAGCATGGCATGACCGCTGAAGCTGCGGTGGAGAAGATCCTCGCAGTCCTTGGCCGGTAGGCTTCTGTTCCGTGTGAGAAGAAATTGAATAGGCATCCACACCTGAGGTTTCAGGTCGTGGGTGCGCAGGGGAGAGGTGTGCTTCTTGTTCTTGTGAAGCACGGTGGAAGTTCTTTGGGTATCCTTCAACTCCTGCGACAATCCACTGGGTGCGCCGACATCCATGTCGGCAACGAACGTCTTTCGTCGAGCATCTGCCGAATAAATTCGGCGCACCCAGCGGATGAGACGGGGGCGGTTGGTCTGTGATGTCGATCTTGGATCCTGGGAGCGCTGGCGTCCCGCTGGCTGTGGTTCGGCGGGAATCATTCGCAGCGAGCAGGGTATGGGCGTCGCTGCAGGAGAGGACATTCAATCGTCCAAGCCTCCAGCTTCGAACCCACGCGGCGTCTTCACTGGGAGCGCAGACTTCAGTCTGCTCAGGCGGTCTGGAGACGCTCGCCAGCCGCCGAGACGGCAGCGCTCCCAGGGCTGGCGCATGGGAG
>JBGGMQ010000303.1:0-10062 GCA_041287975.1 Verrucomicrobium sp.
GGAAATAGCTGCGAGACACCTCATTGCAGCCAATGGTGCCCGTCTCGTGGAGCTCTGCGGCCAGGCTGGAGAGCGGCTCGGTGAAGGCGAAGGCGGCGTACTGGCCGGAATGCGTGATGTCTCCCGCCTGCTGCACGAGCTTGAAAAGCTGGACCCGAAGCTCTCCGAGACCTTCCAGAGCTTCCAATCGGCCTACATTGAGCTCCAGGACCTGGAAGGAACACTGAACGACTACGCGGAGGAGACCGAGATCCAGCCCGACGAACTGGAGCGGCTGGAGGAGCGCATTCACATCATCCAGATGCTGAAGCGCAAGTACGGCAGCACCGTCGCGGCGATCCTGAAGTTCAAGGACGAGGCCGAGGAGAAACTGGGCCGTATGGAGAACCGGGGCGAAGCTCTGGAGAAGCTGGGCGAGGCCGTGAGGGTGGCCCGGGTGGAGGTGGACCGCATCGGCCACGAGCTGTCTGCCAAGCGCAAGCAGGCAGCGCCGCGCCTGGCCAAGGAGATCAGCGGGCATCTGGCGGATTTAGGCTTCAAAAGGGCGGTCTTCGAGGTCTCCCTGACAGCCCGGCCTGAACCCGCCCGGGATGGACTGGAGGAGGTGGACTTTCTCTTTGCCCCCAACCCTGGCGAACCGGTGAAGCCCCTGCGTCTGACCGCCTCCAGCGGAGAAATGTCCCGCGTACTGCTGGCGGTGAAGAGCGCCCTGGCAAAAGAGGACTCGATCCCCCTAATGGTGTTTGATGAAATCGACGCCAATGTCGGCGGCAATATCGCCGAAGCGGTGGGTCGGAAAATGGCCGCGCTTTCCGGCCAGCATCAGGTGATTGCCATCACCCACATGCCGCAGCTCGCGTCCCTGGCGCAGAGCCACTTTGTCGTGACGAAGGAGTTCGAAGAGAACCGTACCCGCTCGACTTTGAAAGAGGTGGCCGGTGCGGCCCGGGTGGAGGAGCTCGCCCGCATGCTCGGCGGAAAGGCGGAGAGCGCCCGGATACATGCCGAGAGTTTGCTGGCAGGAGCGGCAAAGTAATTGCTTCTTTGAACGCAGGCCGGGATGATCTGGCCAATGCAGGGCGGAATCCGTTGGTGCAAGTGCAGGATTCCGTCCGTATCTTCTATTCCATGACCATGTTTGCCCATCCAGAGGGTACACGGAACTTCCGCCGTGAACCGGGCCGCCCCGGCACCGGGAAGCTGTCTTCATCGCGCCGCCGCAAGGCCCAAGCCTGGCTGGCGACTCTGGGATGCGTGGCGAGTCTTTCCCTGGTGTCGCCTGCGGCCGAGAACGCGCCTGCGTGGTCGGAGAAGGACACCCGCCTGGCAGGAGAGTACCTGAACCTGCTCGTGGAAAAGCCGGAGTACGGTCGCGTGCTGGATCTGCTGTGGGATCTCTACCGGAAGCATGATGCCACGAACTTCCTGCTGGAGAACATCTCTGCCCAAGTAAAAGCACAGCCCCACCCCAGCGTACGACTGGTGCAGGCCCACCTGCTGCGAAAGGCGGGCAAGCCGACAGAAGCGGCGGGAATTTACGACGAAGTGCTGAAGGCGGACCCCAAAAACCCCTTGGTACTGCGGGCCCGGGCCGACCTGGCGAGTGAAGCAGGAGATCCCGCCATGGCCCTCGCACTGGTGCTGCGCCTGACAGATCTGCTCGCTCCCGATGATATGCAGCGCATCGGCCTTCTGCTGGAGCAGGGGCGCCTGGCTCTGGCAGTGAACAAACCCGAGGATGCAGCCAGGGCCTGGGAGTCGGCAGCCCGACTGCAGCCGCAAAACACGGCGTTGATTCGCGATGTGGCTCAGCGACTGCTGGGCACCGGCTTCCTGGACAAGGCGCTCGCCCTCTACCAGCAGCTCGCTCAGACCTCTGATCCCGAAAAGCGCCTCGAGGCCCTGCTGGACCTGGCCCGCATTGAAGAGCAAGCAGATCACTTTGAGCCTGCCGCCAATGCCCTGCGGGAAGGGCTGGCAGTCTTGCATTTCAAAGACTGGCGCTACACCCAGTTCTTCTTGCGGCTGGTGCGTCTGCATGAGCGCTTCGGCCAGCTCGATCAACTGAAGGCGACGCTGACCAAAGCGGCTGCGATCAAGCCCGCGCAGGAAAAGGCGCTGTCCGACATGGCGCACTTTTCTGACCTGACGGTGGATGCAGATGAGCACCTGCGTTGGCTGCGCGAACTGGTGAAGACCTTCCCCGATGTGGCGGACTACCGCTGGCAGCTGGTGAGCGCCCTGCTGGATCACGATCAATGGAAGGAAGCAGGCGAACTGGTGGACGCCATGCTGAAAAACGACGGCTCTGATGTGCCCGCGCTGGTGCAACTGCGCTGCCTGGCCCACCTGCGGGCAGGCGAGCCTGAGATGGCTGTGGCGCGACTGCGGCAGGTGCTGGATGCCCAGGGCTCCTCCCTGGAGGTGGAGCAGCAGGTGCTGGCCTTTGCCCGGGACAAAGCCCTGGATGAGATCGTGGAGCGAGTGCTGCGGGCGCGTATTGCCCGGGATCCAGACAAGGCGGAGGTCGTGTTCGAACTGGCCTCCTACCTGGTAAAGCGGCAGCGGCTGGAGGATGCGCGGAAGGTGCTCAATGAGTTCGCCACCGCCCCTGGGATCCGTCCCCAGGAATCACAGCAGCGGCTGCAGGACGTCGCCGCCTTCCTCATCACATCCCAGCAGTCCGAGGCGGCCGAGGATGCCGCCCGCCGGGCCGTCGCGAAGGGCGGAGACCGGGGTTCGCTGGTACAACTGGCGGACGTGCTTTCCCAAAAAGGCGACCACACGGCCGCGCTGGACCTGCTGGAGCAGGCCTGGGTATTGAGCGACACCACGGACAGGCGCACGGATGTGGATGAGATGATCCTCTCCATCCTTTCCGGGGAGCAGGTTCAGGAGTCACAGCCTTCGCTGGAGCCCTCGAGCGAGTTCAAGATGCCCGCCATTTTCACGGGGGAGGGGTTTGGCTCAGACGCGCCGTCAGCCCAGCCTGTCAAAGGGGTGCCTGAAGCGGTGACCACCTATGCCTCAGGGCTGGTCCTGGGTCTGGGGGACATCCATCGCACCGCCGAGGCGGCTCGCGGAGAGTTGCCAGAGTGGGCGGCTCGCTGGCTGGCCCCGCTGACAGCTCTCCTGGAACCCCGGCGCCCCAAGATCGAGCCCAACCCAGAGCAGATGTATCGACTGGCCTGGTGGTGCCTGCGTTCGGACCAGCACCAGATGGCGTACTCCATTCTCTCCCGCCTGCACTTTGACGCGGCGGGCCGGTGGCAGCCCGCCTCCGTGGAGGCGGAGAGATTACTCCTCGAACTGGCCAGGACGGACCAGAACATCCTGCTGGCTCTGCGTCAGCTCCGGCTCCTGGCGGAGATGGATCCGGACAACCGCTTCGCCACGCTGCTGCGGCTGGCGGAGATGGAGGGCAAGCGCGAAAACAAACGGGGGCTGGATACGGCCACCAGCATCCTGGAAGGCCTGCTGAAGGAGGATCCGTTGAACGAGACGGTGATCTCCATGCTGGCCCCACTGTATCTGGAGAATGACCAGCGGGAAGAAGCTGCCGCGCTCTGGGAAAGAGCGGCCCGCGAGGCAAGAGGCGGTGCCGCCGGCCCGCTGCTGGAGCGCTATGCCGAGGTGGTGATCTCCCAGCGCAAGTTCAAGGAATTCATTGATGTCCAGATGCGCCTGCTGGAGACAGAGAGCGATGTAAAACGTCGTCGTGAAATCTTCCAGCGTGCGATGGAGCGCCTGATGTGGGCAGACATTGTGCAGGGAACCCTGCCAGATGATGAAGTGAAGATCCGCCTGAAGCTCCTGCTGACTGCACTGGAGGAGCGCTCGCGCCGGGCTCCGTTTGACGGGTTCTGGCATGAGGCACTGGCGGCGGTGCATGAGCGTCAGGGTGACCCGGAGAAGGCCTTCGCAGAGATGAAGCAGGCGTATTACACCGCGCCAGAGACCCCGTTCTCCCTGGAGCAGCTCCGGGCGGCCGCGCTGCGCGTGGGTGATCTGAAGAGTGCGATTTATTTCCAGAAGCAGATCGCTGCCGCAGCCTCCACCAAGAGCGGTGCTGAGGAGTGGCGGGAACTCGTGGAGCTGCTGGAGCAGGACTTCCGCATGGGTGAGGCCGACCAGGCCCGCCGCCGCCTGGAGGCGCGCTTTTCCCAGGACTCCGCCGCCCTCGAGGAGCTGGCGCGTTATTACATCGAGACCGGCCAGGAGGATGCCGCCCGCCGCGTGCAGGAGCAGGTGGCGCGGGTGCGCTCCTGGGATGTCAAAAATCTGCTTCGTCTCGCCTTGCAGCAAAAACAGATGGGCGATGAAAAGGCGGCCCAGCTCAGCCTGCGCCAGCTCTTGAGCGTGGCCCCGCCGCCAGAGCCCAAGAAGTCTGAGAACGTGGTGGTTGAAAAGCTGCCCTGGCCCCTGCTGGACGGTCGCAAAGGCATCGCCGGAGCACCTGCCAACCTGTTGACGGCCCTGGACAATGCTCCAGGGCTCGAGCAGCCGGAACGTGACCGTTTGCGAGTGCTGCTGGCCGTGCCGAGATCAGAGTTCTCTGAAGTGCCGGATGAGGTGACCCAGATCCGTCTGCGCTCTGTGGAAGAGCTGGCCCGGATGAAGCAGGGGCAGAAGTTTTCCCTGTCCACCCTGGCTCCCGGTGCCGTGCTCTCGGACATGGAGAAGGCATGGGCCATGTTCTACGGGGGCGATGGAGCAGGTTTCAGGGCACAACTGGCCCAGAAGAGCGGCAAAGCGGATTCTCTGGAGTCACGGTTCCTCAAGGTCTGGCTGGGTCTCCGCTCGCATGGCATGCAGGACATGCTGGCCTGGGCCAGGCAACCAGGGTTGCCGGAAGGGCTGCAACGCCAGCGGAAGGGGTTGCTGCAAGCAGCGACCCATCTGCTCACCGAGGATGAGAATTTTGAATTCGCACTCGCGGACATCAAGGCACTGGGGGGTGCCAGCCTGTTCAGCAACATTGAGCTCATCGATGTGGCCCGGAAGCTGGAGGGACGCCAGAAGCAGGCGCTCTCCATCGAGCTGCGCCTGCTGGCGCTGAAGAGCGATCCCAACCCCCAGATTGGCGAGATGATCAACATCGCCAGCCTCGCGGAACAACTGGGCCGCCAGGATCAGTACCGCGAGTACCTGAAGATGGCCTGGAACCTGCCTCTGAAGGCCAGCCAGGCCCAGCCGTTCGACCAGTTCCTGCAATGCACCAACCGCCTGCTGCGTCTTGCGGAGACTCCCCAGGAGCGGGAGCACCTCATCAGGGAGACCTGGCGGCGTCTGGACCTGCTGCCAGACTCTGGCCAGGGAATCTTGCGCAAGGCCCTCTTTCTGGGGGCGGTCGGGGCGGATGAGGCCAGCGCCGAACGGATGACAGAGTACTTTGGCAGCGGCTTCCTCTCCAGCCAGGCCTTTGTGGAGCCCATGCTGGGCGGCCGGCTGCCCCCTGGGGCGCAGGCACCGGGCCCGCGGATCGATGAAATGAACCACCTCCGCCAGTATTGGGACGGTCTGCGCGAGTGGGGCGACCTCATCCGTGGACAGGGCCTGGCGGAACCTCTGGTGAAGATGGAGCGGACCATCAACGAACGCTTTGGCGGCGTGCCGCTGGGTCCGAAGTCCAACTATGAGTTCGGCAACTGGCGCAACATTTCCCTGGTGCGGGCATTGCGGTTTGCCACCTACCCGGAGCGGGTGCGGATGCTGCGGGAGTTCCTGGAGGTGGACGACAGTTTTGAGACCCTGAACGAGCTGGGTACTTTCCTTGAATCCCATGGCTATGCGCGGGAGTGCATGGAAGTGTACCGCCGGCTGCCGGCCAGGGCTCCAGCCAACCCGGAGTACTGCGAGCAGTTTCTGCGCGTGAGTGAGAACTCGTGGGAGTGCGGTGAGGCCATCCCCTTCATCGAGCGGCTGCTGGCCGCACCGCCGCTGGAGAAGCCGCAGAATCTGCCGGAAGGCCTGCTGGAGGAGAAGCATGCCCGCTTCCTCGCGCGCATGCAGGACGTGGCCCGCCTGCGCATGCTGGCCTTTCGCGGTGCGGCGAGTGTGAAGCCCATGCAGGGCCGCGTGCCGGACGAGGTGCCTTATTTGCGCGAACTCGCCCTCCTGCTGGACCGGATGAAAGACCGCCCTGGGGCCCTTGCCGCCTGGGAGCAGCTGCACAGCCTCTGGCCGCAGGACATCCAGGCATGTCTGCGTGCCTCCCGCCTCCTGGCGGAGCAGGGCAACAAAACCCGCGCCCTGGAGCTGCTGCGGAACATTGACTACACGAACCTGTGGAATGAGCCCATGCGCGAATCCCTGCTGCTGCGAGTGAAGCTGGCGGCCGACAGCGACCAGTGGGACGAAGTGCGCCTGATGATGAACGTGGTCACGGGAGCGATGAGCGGCAAATCGGGCTCACAACCTCACACCGACAGCGTGATCGCGATCAGCCGGGAACTGGTGGAGCATGGACGAGGCAGCGAGGCTCAAAACCTCCTCCTGCGGACAGAGAGAGCCACCAAGGAAGTGTCTGACCGCTTCCGCCTGCGTTTGTTGCAGGTGCAGCTGGCCGCAGGAGAGGCCGCCTGGAGCCCTGTGCGGGATGCCGCCCGGATTCGCAGCATGATGCTGCTGGAGACACAGGATGCGGAGTCCATGGCCGACTTGAGCGCCTTTCTGCTCAAAGAGGCGCAGGGGAAACGTGTCACCCAATGGGTGCAGGTGCTCAAAGACATCCCTGGGGCCAATTTGACCACCGCGGTGGCTTTGTCCTGCTTTGCCGGCCAGCTTCGCGACACCGATGCGGAGAAGTGGCTCATCAAGCCCTGGGAGCACGCCGGACTCAAGACTGCAGGCCTGCAGCGCCTGACGGTACGCACTTTGCTGGCCCAAGGGAAACCCGCCTGGGCCCGGCAAGTAGCTCTGACCGGCGATGTCCGTGGTCTCGCCGACACTCCCGTGATGGTAGAGGTGCTCGCAGCCCAGAAGGACCGCCATGGGATCGATGAGATCTTCGCCCGCGTCACGCGCATGAGTTTCCCTGGCGGGGGGGACAGTCAGGACTTTGCAGAGACTTTGGCAAAGGCCGGTTACCCCGGACTGGCCGAGGAGTTGTACCAAATGTGCCTCGAAAGGCTGCGGGCTGTCGCTCTGAATCAGCCGGGTCTGGCAGAGAGCTACTCCCAGTTCCTCATCCAACAGCACCGGTATGAGGACGCGGAAAATTTGCTCATGCGTGAACATCAGGGTATGACCGAGGGTCTGCCTGAGCTGATCCTTGAGCTGTATAGGGGATGGAACAAGCTTGACCGCCTTCCCCAGGAGCTGGCAAAATTCCATCTGCCCGACGGCATTGTCACTGAAATCCTCTTCCTCCGCCAGGATTCGCCTCCGCCCACGGGCACCGCTCCTTCCCCCACGCCACCGCCTTCATGAATTTCCCTGCTCTTCTTGCCCTCGCCACCGCTTTGCTGCTCCCCGTCATCTCCAGCGCATGCTCCAGTGGCAAGAGCAATTCGAAGAAGACAACTTCCGTGAAGAAAGACGCCATGAGTCAGTCCATGGAGGAACGCATGGGCAAATTTGACATGGGCAAGCGCAGCTCGTTTGAAAAGAGCGTTGGTACTGCTGGTGCCAACAAGGGCTTCAAGACCTCCGACTTCCACCGTCAGAAAGACTTTCACACAGGGTCCCAGTACTCCGGTGGCAAAGACAAGTTCAACGCCAAGAACTTCGCCCAGTCCTCCAAGGCCTCCAAGGAGGGAAGCAAAGCTTTCTCAGGCGGCAATGACCGCAGCAACCTGGGCGACACCACCTTCAAAACACGCGAGAGCAACATCAGTCGCGACACCGTCCATGATGCCGACAAGGTGTCTTCGCAAAGCGACGACACCTTTCGCACCTTTGACAATCGCATGGGGACCAAAGGCATGGAGAACAGCAAAAAGCCTTTGATTCAAGATCAGCCCGGCCAGTACTCCGAGGGGCAGATTCGCTCGATCTTGAACAAGGGTTAGCTTTCAGCGGGATTTTTCTCATGTGCGGCACGGCACCCCTTTGGTTGGCATCGCGAACCTCCAGGCGCAGCCGGCATCACCTCAGATGCCTGCTTGCCGCAGGCTCAAAGCTTGCCGTTGTCTCGACATGCGTTCATAATATTGGGCGGTGATTAGCATCTAAACCAACAGTGTGAGCGAATGCCCGGCATTACTTTTACTTGCGGTTGATGAATTGCTTTCCAGTTTCTTGACTCAGCGCGCATTATTTCGATTTGGTTTTTTTAGGACTTCTCATGCGAACGTTTGCCATAGGCGACATCCACGGGTGCAACACCGCCCTGCAAATTCTTGACGAACAACTCCAGTTCGGCACGGGAGATGTCATTGTGACTCTTGGTGACTACGTGGACCGTGGTCCAGACACGAAAGGGGTCATCAACCACCTGCTCAAGCTGAGGAATCGCGTCACCCTGCTGCCACTGCGAGGCAACCATGAAGTGATGATGCTGGAATCCCGGACGGACCGGGCGACGCGACTGGCGTGGTATGACTGCGGGGGCGCAGAGACGCTGGAGTCCTACGGGGTCAAGAACCTGAGTGACATTCCTGAACGCCACTGGGCATTCCTGGAAAGCACGCTGCCCGTGTATGAAACGGCGACGGACATCTTTGTGCATGCCAACCTTCGCGCCCATCTGCCGCCATGGCAGCAGCCGGAGTCCGTGATCTACTGGGAGCGTCTGCAGTTCTGCGTGCCCCACAAGTCAGGCCGCCGCATGATCTGCGGTCACACCCCGCAGAAAGACGGTGCGCCCTTGAATCTGGGATACGCCGTGTGCATTGACACCCATGCCTACGGCACCGGCTGGCTCACCTGTCTGGACGTAAGTTCAGGGAAATACTGGCAGGCAAACGAGCTGGGGCAGTTTCGTGAAGGGGAGCTGGGAGCGGCGGTGGAGAAGGTGTGAGGGAGGGGAGTGCTCTGTCGCCACTTTCCACGCTGTCGAAAAAAGCTAGCCGATTGATTGAAGCCATGTAACATTTAAGCATGGCCAAAGGGAAAAGCTGGTCCCGGGACGAACTACTCATCGTCCTTAACATTTATGAAAAGCTTCCGTTCGGTCTGTTTGACCAACGACAGCGTGTCATTCAGCAAGTCGCCGAACGTCTTGGTCGCACGTCATCCAGTGTGGCTATGAAGCTTGGGAATCTCGCGTCACTTGATCCGGTACTTCACGCGAGAGGACGCAAAGGACTTCCGGGTGCGAGCAAGCTTGACCGTGAGGCCTGGAACGAATTTCAAGCTGACAAGGAAAAGGTTGCTGCGGAGAGTGAGGCGAAATTGCGCTTACTGTTTGGTGCGGGAGAAAACGACGATTTGGAAGTCATAAAAGATTGCGGGGTGCAGCTTCGTCATTCGCCCCTCGAACCACGGACGCCTCCTTCCATCGAGACCAGCGTGCCAGCACAAGTTGTGGCTCGCCGTGGTCAGCAGTACTTTCGCCAGATCGTGATCAATGCGTACGATGCCAAGTGCTGCATCACAGGACTGCCACTCCGTGACCTGCTTGTCGCGAGTCATATTCTACCGTGGAGCAGTTCCACTGAATCCCGACTCGACCAACGCAATGGCCTTTGCCTCAACCGGCTGCACGATGCGGCATTCGATCAGGGTTTGATCACCTTGGACGACGACTTGCGAGTCGTTGTAAGCCCATCAGTCCGCTCCGCCTACAATTCAAGCGCTGTCGTGAGCCAGTTTCTCGCCTACGAAGGGACTCGTATTTCCGCACCCGAAGGAGACCTCGCCCCCAACCCTCGTTTTATTGCACATCATCGAGAAGAGATCTTCAAATCGTAAAAGGTGCCGAAAGATGGCGCAGCTCTGGCCTCTGTTATGCTCCCTACCGACGTCCATGAGATCATCAAGCTCGTCAGGCGACTAGACTCGAAATCTCCTTTCTGGTTGATGAACTCAAACTCCGCTTCGCTGAACTTTCTGACTGTCTTGTCGTGTCGGATGCGCACATTGACTGGAGCAATCATTGCAGCAGTCCTATGGGCCATT
>JBGGMQ010000304.1:0-8471 GCA_041287975.1 Verrucomicrobium sp.
AAGCAGCCCCGGTTCCGCGCCATGGCCTGGGAGGGTGACACCGTGTATGAGCAGTGGCGGGACTTGAACTTTGGTTCGTGGAAAGGGCAGCTCGATGCCACAGGCGCTACCATGGTGGTGGCCCAGTTTGGCCAGATGGAAGCTTTCGATGGCAAGGCCCGTCTCCCGGAATTCAGCTCGGCCTATCACCGCCTGCTGGACCAGTTCGCTACCACCACACACCGGCTGGTGCTGCTTTCACCCATCCCCTTTGAGAAGCCTGTCGCCTCGCATGCGCCCGATCTGACGGTCCGGAATGGTGACGTAGCCGCCTACGCCAAAGCCGTGGAGGACATCGCCCGCCAGCGGGGCTTCGTGTATGTGGACCTTTTCACCGCACTGTCACAGAGACCCGCAGGCTCGCCCAGACTGACAGACAATGGCATTCACCTCAATGCCGAAGGGCTTCGCGTGGTGGCCAAACTGGTGGCGAACAAACTCGGTGCCAGCACCAGTGAGTCCGACAATCTCGGCCCGCTGCGCGACGCCATTGTGGAGAAGAATCGTCTGTGGTCCGACTGCTGGCGCCCCGCCAACTGGTCCTTCGTCTATGGCGACCGGATCACCCAGCTCTTTGGCAAGGCCGGTGGGGACGAGCCTTCCCTGCGGGAAAGCTTTGAGAAACACAGGCCTCTCATCGCCGGCATGGATGCCCGCATTCACGCCATTGCCAAAGGCGAAAAGCCCGCCGCGCTCCCGGTTGAGCCCGAGATCATTCAAGAAAAGAATCCACCGTTGTCTCCTGAAGCTGAGCTGGCAGGCTTCACCCTCGCCGAGGGCTATGAGGCCAATCTGTTTGCCTCTGAAGTGGAGGGCGTGGCCAAGCCCACCCAGTTCTCCTGGGATGAAAAGGGCCGTCTCTACGTGGCCTGCTCCCCCACCTATCCCCAGGCCATCCCTGGTGTGAAGCCCTCCGACTTCATCCTGGTGCTGGAGGATACCAATGGCGATGGCAAGGCAGACAAGTCCTGGCGCTACGCTGAGGGGCTGACGATGATCCAGGGGCTTGAGCCCGGCGCGGGCGGCCTGTATGTGTGTGACTTCGACCAGATCCTGCACTTCAAGGACACGGATGGTGATGGCAAAGCAGATGTGAAAGAGGTGCTGTACTCGGGCTTCGGCATTGGGGACACGCACCAGCTCGTGAACTCCATCGCTCACGGGCCGGATGGTGCGCTATGGTTCACCCAGGGCCTGCATGCCTTCTCCCGCGTGGAGACAGAGTGGGGCCTCTCACGACTGGAGAAAGCGGGTGTGTGGAAGTGGAATCCTAGAACCCGCCGCATGGATGCCTACTTCAACGGAGGCAAGGCCGGCCACAACTGCTGGGGCGTGGCGTTTGACGACTACAACCAGGTCTTCCACAAGAGTGGCGACCGGCCCGTAGGCTACTACAGCGTCCCTGGACTGGCCCGCCTGTCCGACCCCGATGAATACCACCCCACAGGGGCGCTCTTTGACACCAGCCCCAAGACGACGGCCATCGACTTCATCGGCACGGCGGCGATGCCCAAGGACATTCAGGGCACGGCGTTGATCGGCGGATACTTTGGCAGCGTGGTCGAGCTGCACCGGCTCACGGACGAGGGCTCCGGGTTCAAGAGTGAACAGCTCCCAAAGTTGCTGCGGTCCAAGGAAACAGCCTTCCGCCCCGTGGACGTGAGCGTGGGCCCGGATGGCGCGATCTATCTGGCCGACTGGTTCAATCCCGTCATCGGCCATTACCAAGCCAGCTACGCCGATCCCCGTCGCGACCGTCGCCATGGCCGGATCTGGCGCATCACCGCGAAAGGGCTGCCCTCTGTGAAGCAGCCCAAGCTGGCCGAGATGAAACCCGCTGAGCTGCTGGACCAGCTGCGATCCCAAGAACGGTGGACGCGCTACCAGGCCAAACGCCTCCTGTTTGATCTCCCTACGAAAGAGGCCATCGCAGCCGCGGATGCCTGGGTCGCCAAACTGGACCTCCAAACACCTGATGGCGAACGCCAGCTCATGGAAGTGTGCGGGATCTATGAGTCACACGAAACGCCGAGGAAAGATTTGGTGGAGAAACTCCTGGCCGCCAAGGACTTCCGCGTACGCGCCTATGGTGCCCGCGTGGCCGGAGCCTGGGGAGACCGTTTGCCAGAGGCTCTGGCCTTGCTGACCAAGGCGGTGCGTGATGAACATCCCCGCGTGCGCCTGGAGGCAGTGGTAGCCTGCAGCTACGTGAATCGCGCTGAAGCGGTGGAAGTGGCCGTGCAGGCGCTTGCCGCCCCCATGGACAAGTTCCTCACCTACGCGCTCAAGCAGTCGGTGCGCGGCCTTCAGCCACTCTGGAAACCGGCTCTAGCCGCCAACAAGCTCACCTTTGGCGGAGACGCGAAGCAGACCGCCTATGTGAAGCAACTGGCCAGCGCGGTGGCCGTGGTGGAGCACCCGGGCAAAGCCATCTATGATGCCCTGTGCCTGAACTGCCACCAACCGGAAGGCAAGGGCCTCCCCGGCATCTACCCTCCCCTCGCAGGCAGTGAGTGGATCAATGGAGACAAGTCTGCGCTCATCAAGATCGTCCTGCACGGACTGGTGGGTCCCATCACCGTGGCAGGCCAGACTTACGGAGTGCAGACGCCCATCCCCATGCCTCCCATGGGGCTTGATGATGATCAACTGGCGAATGTGCTGAGCTATGTGCGGGCCAACTTCGGCCACCAGGAGCCTGCCATCAGCCCGGCGGAAGTGAAGGCAGTGCGCTCTGCGACCGAAGGGCGGACGACCTTCTGGACGGCTCAGGAATTGATGAAGCCGTAAGGCATGGTTTCGGAGCAGCGTGATGCGACAAGTCCACGCTGCTCCCGCTGTCGCAATTCTCCCGTGTGAGTCGGGTGCATCTGCGATATGGCTGTAGACATGGTCAGGCCCGAAATCGCCGTCATCATCCCCTTGTACAATGGGGCGCGATGGATCGCCGAAACGCTGCAATCCGTGAAGGCGCAGACGTTGCAGCCGGCAGAGGTGGTGGTGGTTGATGATCACTCCCAGGATGGGGGTCCGGACCTGGTTCGCGAGTTCGAGGGTGTGCAGCTTTTCTCCAACCCCAAAAAGGGAGGTGGACCAGGGCGGGACTTTGGCCTGGCTGCGACGAGAGCCCCCTGGGTGACTTTTTTGGATCAGGATGATCTCTGGGCGCCCCATCATCTGGAGAGTCTGGCCAACCTCCTTGCCGCTCATCCGCAGGCAGTGGCGGCGGCAGCCAAATGCAAGGCCTTCGAGAGCCAAGTGCCCGCCTTTGATGATCGAGGGGCGCATCATGTAGCCCGGAAGTTGGACATGTGGGATCACTTCCCTTTTGGCCTAATCGAGTGCCCCTCTCTGGTGCTGGCAAGAAGGAGCGCGTTTGCCCACACCGGAAACTGGTCGGACCAGACCCCCACCATGGCGGACCTGGAACTCTGGCTGCGCATGGCTCTGCACGGAGACGTGCTGACCAGCGATCTCACCACGGTGGCACGCCGGGTTCACAGTGGATCCTTCAGCGGTGCATTGAGGTCGGAAAACATCTCCAGGTATCTCGACTCCCTGCTGCGGTGCGGGGAAAAACTGGCCGCCCTGCGACTGAGCGCAAGTCCAGAAGAGAGGGACAAACTGCACGAAAGGCTGGAGGTGATCCTTCGATTGCAAATTGTGGCGAAGGCTTTGCTTCAGAGAGACGGTGCGACATTTTGCCAGTCTGTTGCCAGGTACGAAGACTCACTTCCCCATGCGCCGTCTGCCTTCCGCACCACGGCACTGGCGAACCTGGTTTGGTTCCTCGATCCCGCCGTACGCTCTGGAGGTCTGGCTCTGAGAAACTGGTGGGCGCTCTATCGGGAACGACTGGGCAGCACCACGCCGCTGCAAACTTTGATGACAGCCGCAGCCAGGAAGTGGCCGGCACCCCTCCGATGGCGACATTGGGTGCGCCGTCCCTGGGACGCGGAGCGATGGAAACTGGTACGCGGCCAAAACGCGATCGGGGCCACCATTTCCATCGAGCAGCATGGGGTCGATGAAGATGGCTGGGCGGAGGCACAGTGCCGGTTTCGCGATCTGCGCAGCTCAAGTGACATGGGGTTGTCAATCCGTATAGAGATTCCCTACTGGGCGGGCAGGATCGAGAGTCAGGTCACCATCCGGCAGGAAACTGGCGAATCTTTCCAGACTCCATTGCGAAATGGAATCTATGAAATTCACATTCAGGGCACGGGCAACCGCCCCGCATTTGATCGGCAGGCCCCGACCGTAACACTCAAATTCGACCATGCATTCGCCCTCCCTGGAGAGAATCGCCAGCGATCTGCGAGGATTCTCGAGGTGGGACCTTTGCGTCAATCTGGGCCCCAGAAGATTCTGGTGGTGCGGAGCACAGGCAGGAAGGCCGAACTTCGGACCTGACGGACGATTGTCAGCGTCACGGCAACCACAAAATGGCTTTTTTGATCCATTGCTTTCCGAATCCCCTGTGCGTGATGCACCGCACAACTGCGTATTCTTGCAGTGCATCCCGGAAACCTGTTAGAAAGTGCTGTGGCAACCCCTCACCCGCCTCCCGCCATTCCCTTCAACCGGCCATTCGTCGCCGGACAGGAGTTTGACCACATGCGGCGAGCCCTGGCACTGGGCAATCTCAACGGTGAGGGCGAGTTCACCCAGGCATGTGCAGGCTGGTTGAAGCAGCGACTGGGCGTGGCTGAGGTGCTGTTAACGTCCTCCTGCAGTGCGGCCCTGGATATTGCTCTGAGCGCCCTGGACTTGAAACCTGGAGACGAGGTGATCCTCCCCTCCTACACCTATGTTTCCACGGCCAACGCGGTAATCCGGCAGGGAGCGATCCCGGTGTGGGTCGACATTCGACCGGATACGTTGAACCTGGATGAACGTCTGGTGGAGAGGGCCATCACCGCCAGGACCAGGGCCCTCCTCCCCGTGCACTATGGCGGATCCCCGGCAGCGATGGAAGTACTGATGAAGATCGCGTCTGAACACGGTCTGAAAGTGGTGGAAGATGCAGCAGCGGCCCTGGGCTCAACTGAAAATGGGCTACCGGCTGGCAGCATGGGCCACATGGGCTGCTTCAGCTTTCACGAAACGAAAAACCTGGGCTGCGGCCAGGGTGGAGCGTTGTGCCTCCGTGATGAATCCTATGCAAATGCGGCACGCATTCATCGAGATCGAGGAACCAACCGTCAGGATTTCCGCGAGGGCAAGGTGGACCGCTACACCTGGGTGGCGTCTGGCGCAGCCTATTCCCTCAGCGAACTGGCCGCGGCCTGGCTGTGGGGCCAGTTGGAGCACTATGAGAGCATCGCCGCGAGACGGGCGACCCAGCACCAACGCTACCGAATGGGCCTAACGCCACTGGTCGAACAAGGGCACCTGCGGCTTCCAGGCACAGGCAGCAATGCCACCTGCAACCATCACACCTTTGCCGTGATCCTTCCTGAGGGCGGCCGTCGTCAGTCGCTGGCCTCATGGCTGCATCAACACGGCATCCTGGCCGTGACCCACTACGAACCTCTCCACAGCTCACCCATGGGAAGACAGTTGCGAGGCCACCTTCCCCACCTGCCAGTGACCGACGAGATCAGCCGCTGTCTGCTGCGCCTGCCGCTCTACCACGAGCTTGATGAGGCCTCCCAATGGCGCATTGTGGAGGCGATCTACGCTTTCTATGGTCAAATGGCACCAGTGGAGCTCATTGAGTCCGAGATCTCAAACTCCTCCCACCGACTCGCAGAACTCCCCCTGCAATGAAACCCCTCATCATCTTTGGTTGCGGTGATCTTGGTCAGATCGCCCAATGCTATTTTGAGGAAGATGGCAATCGCCAGGTGGCAGCATTCACAGTGGATGCGCCTGAGGCCGGCATCTCGACCCTGCACGGCAAGCCGCTGATCTCTTTCGCAACTCTGGTGCAAGACTGTCCGCCGACTGATTTTGACCTCTTTGTCGCCATTGGCTACAGCAAGCTGAATCAGGGCCGGGCGGAGGTCTTCCGCCGCTGTATGGATCTCGGCTACACTCTTGCCAGCTATGTGAGTCCGAGGGCTTTTGTCCACCGCACCGCCATTCTAGGTCGCAACGTCTTCATCTTTGAGGACAATGTGATCCAGCCCTGGGTGACAATCGGGGATGATGTCATCCTCTGGAGCGGCAACCACATTGGCCATCATTCGACACTCAAGGATCATTGTTTCATCGCTAGCCATGCCGTCATTTCCGGAAGGGTGGTGGTGGGCGAGCGTACTTTCATCGGTGTGAATGCCACCATCACAGACCACGTCAGCGTAGGTGCCCGGAATCTGATCGGAGCCGGGGCACTCATCAGCAGCGATACCCCTGACGAGGCCGTCTTCCGACCGGAGTCGCTGAAACCTTCACGTGTGCCCAGCAGCCGTCTCTTCCGCTGAGTCATGGAGCCAGCTTCCCGCCAGCGCAAACGCATTGCCATCCTCCAGTCGAACTACGTGCCCTGGAAAGGCTACTTCAATCTCGTCGATAGTGTAGACGAGTTCGTCCTGCTCGATTCCGTGCAATACACGCGTGGGGACTGGCGCAACCGCAATCGCATCAAGTCTGCGCAAGGATTGAAATGGCTTTCCATTCCCATCCAGACAAGTGGGAAGTTCCCCCAACTCATTGAGGACGCCCGGACATCAGATGAGAACTGGCCTAAACATCACTGGAGGCAGTTGTGGGAAAGCTACCGTCGCGCTCCGGCATTTGAGGAGATGGCAGCTCAGATTGAGCCCGTGTACGCGAGCAGCCCCACCCGGTGGCTGTCAGAGATCAATGAACACTTTCTGACTGCGCTGAACCGTCTGCTGGGGATCTCTACGGTGATCACCCGGGATCACAAGTACCTGTCCGATACCACCACCGGAAAAACGGAGAGACTCGTGGAGATTTGCCAGCGGGCCGGAGCTGCGGAGTATGTATCCGGGCCCGCCGCGAGAGCCTATCTGGATGAGGAGATGCTTCGCCAGCAGGGCATCGGCGTCACCTGGTTCGAATATCCCTCCTATCCTGAGTACGGGCAGCTTCACCCTCCGTTTGCCCATGCCGTGACGGTGTTGGACGTGCTCTTCCATTTGGGAGGAGCGTCCAGGAAATATATTCTCACTCCGCAACCAGACTCCCTGCCCCGCCTCTCTGATCTGCCATGAAACACCTGGACCTCTCTCGCGACCCCAACTGGCTTGAAATGGCCACCCTCAACCTGCAATTTCAAGGCATTGCAGTGGTCGAGGGCTTGCTCGATGCGACAGAGTGCCGGCAAGGCATCCAGGCCATCCTGAAAGCACACGAGAGCATTGCGACTGAGATCTCAGAGGAAAAAATACGGGAGGTGCGCATGAGGGGCAGCAATGAGCTGCGGCTGGTGCTGATGCATGATCCGTTTTTCCTCGATCTCCTGGCCCGCCCTCCTCTCCTGCAAGCTCTGGACGCCACACTCGGTGACAAGGCCGTGCTGCGATTCCAGAACGGAGAGATCGCCGGGGGCGCGAATGAGGACGCCTCTCTCCCGCCCCTGGTGCAGACTGCTTACCACATGAACACGCAACGGGTGACTCCAGGCAGCTTGCTGGCGCTGGACATCGCCGTGTTTCTCACCCCGTTTCAGCTGGGCATTGTACCTGGCTCCCATCAGCGGTTGGACCCACCGCCCACCGACTACCTGCTGTGGGCCGAGGAAATACTCGACCTTCCCGCAGGAAGCATGGTGGTGTTTGATCCGACTCTCTGGCACCGGGAGGTGGAGGTCAGCTCGCCTGAGGCACGCTACCTGGTGGAGCAGCAGTTCACCAAGTCCTACATCAAGCCCCACTTCGACTATCCGCGAGCCTTGGGGGAAGCACGCATGCTGGCCCTGCCGGAGCGCACCCGGCAGTTGCTCGGGTGGCACACCCGTATTCCCACCAGTCTCCAGGAGTTTCACCTGACCGGAGATCGTCGCCTGTACCGCAGCGACCAGGGATAAAGCAAGGGCAGGACAGGTCACTTCATCTTACCAGAAAACTGAGGGTCGGCGGTTGCGTTGTGTTTTGATGGCCCGCAACTCCCTCCTTTCGCTATCCACGGCCCTTCTCGGTCTGGTCCCGTTTCAGAGCCATGGTCGGCCGGTATCGGCGGACATCTGCATCTACGGGGGCACCTCCGGAGGTGTGGCGGCGGCCGTACAGGCGTCGCGCATGGGCCGGAAGGTCATACTCCTCGAACCCGGCAACCACCTGGGCGGCATGACGTCCGGCGGCCTGAGCGCCGTGGACATCGGTGATCCCCGCACCGTGGGTGGCATTGCACGGGAGTACTTCACCCGGCTGGTGGCGGGCTATGGGAAGACACTGGAATGGGACAAACCGTTTGTCAGCAAGGGTGGCGGCCCCGCCACCGGGGGTGCGTACTCCATCGAG
>JBGGMQ010000305.1:0-4182 GCA_041287975.1 Verrucomicrobium sp.
GGCGCAAGCACCGGCGTGCAGGAAGCCAGCAACGGCTCCGGACCCTACAACAAATCCGGTGCAGCAGTGTACAAAAACTCTGATGCCAGCACCACCCACTCCTACGAGCTTCACTACGCTGTGGATTCGGACCAAACCTTGGTAGGCTTCAAAAACCGATTCAAGACCGGCGACATCTTCCGCTCCGCCTCTGAGATCTGCGAAATCTTCCTCGTACCGCGGCGTCTGAATGGCAAAACCTACGCTCCCGATGCGCTGACCCCGCCACTCAGCTATGAAGACATGACGAAGTGGTGGAATGGCGACCTTAACAAGCTGGATGCCATGGAACTGACCGGGGACAATTCCCGCGAGGCCCCCTACAACCACCTTTATCCACGCCTCACCACCAAGTCGAACACCTTCACCGTGCACTACCGGATGCAGACTCTCAAGAAAGCCCGGTCCAGCGCCGTGACGGACTGGGTGGAAGGCAACGACACCGTCGCCTCTGAGTATCGTGGATCCACAACGCTGGAACGCTATCTGGATCCCAATGAAGCCCAGCTTGCCAATGCCATGGTGGGTGCGGGTAGTTTCAAATACTCCTGGGACACCTACTACCGGATCCGCATCATCCAGCGCAAACAGTTCACCCCCTGATTTCCTTTCTTAGAGTCCACCCCCCAATCCTTTTCCCAACTGAACCCATGAACACGAAACGTACCCGCTATCCAAGCGCCTTTTCCCTCGTGGAAACGGTGACCGCCCTCGGCATCGTCTCCATCGCCGTGCTCACTCTGGTCGCCCTTATCCCCTCGGGACTGGACGACCTTCGCAAAAGTTCACTGAAGCAGGCTGAGGCCCGCATCGTGCAGTCCGTCGTCGGCGTCTACCAGATGGTCAGCTGGGGCGCGCCTGGGACTTCGATGACACTTCCCGACAAGGAGCTCTACTTCGACATCCGGGGTACAGCGCTGAAGAAGGGAGCCCCTGAGCATGCCATCACCGCCAAGGCCGTGGTAGACAAGACGCTGCCTACGCTGTCTGGGGACAGTTCACCCTCCAAGCATCTTCGCAAGGTGAAGGTGCTCATCACCAGCCAGATCAACAACCCCAACGCCTTCGACAACCCCACCCTTTACCAGGAGCGAAGCGTGATGGTGGCCAATCTGGAACAGACCAAGTTGAACTAAACCTGGCATACCCATGCAAACCAAACCCCACCCAACCCTTTTCTCCAGGATCAAACGTGGCTTCACGCTCATTGAGCTGATGCTTTCCGTGGCCATTCTGGCGGTCATGGTGCTCATGCTGACGAGCGTGCTGAGCAACATGCAAAATGTGGTGGCACGCTCGCAAGCCCAGGTGGAGGAGTTCGAGGACGCACGACTGGCCTTTGAAGCCATGGCCCGGAAGCTGTCGCAAGCCACCCTCAACTCCTACTGGGGCTATGTCTATGATGATCCCAAGGCTGCCAACCCCACGCCGAAGTACTACACCCGGCTGAGTGATCTTCACTACACCTCGGACGTGGCAAAGAACCTCGTGCCCACCTCCACGGGCAACGGCCATGCAGTCTTTTTCCAGGCGCTTCTCGGTGACAGCGACCCGTCAACGGCACTCGGTGGAACGATCGGCAACTTGCATGACCTCCTGAACTGCTGGGGGTACTATGTCGATTACAAGTCCGACCTAGATACCCGTCCTGCGTTCATGAAGACAGGCAACCCGCTTTTGCTCAATCCCGAGCGGAAGCGTTTCCGGCTGATGGAATTCCGCCAGCCGCCAGATGTATCCATCCTCTTTGATCCCAGCTATGACATCGGGTCCAAGACCACGCGGAAGGACGTGAACCGCTGGTTCACGGGCCCCTTCAAGGGCGGCAGTGGCACCACCGCTGACTATTCGGTGCCACTGGCGGACAACATCGTCGCCTTGGTCATCACCCCTTACATCTATGTCAATACTGGAGGAACAACGAGTGCCAACAGCGTTACAGACACGCGCAAGAAGCAGTCCTACGAATACGACACGCGCCTCTACCAGTGGCGTCCCAGCAACACTGCCCAGGACGTCATCTCCAGCAAAAACCAGCCCCCGGCCATGCTGGAGCTTTCCTTGATTGCCACAGACGAGAAGTCTTATGACCGCCTGGTGCAAAGAGAATGTGAAGAAGGCGCCGCGGCCAAGATTCGCGACGTGTTCAAAGGCCTTCTCACCAACGGTCTCAACTTTGCCCCGGACCTCAATAAGACGGTGGAAGCCAAAACTTACGAAGTGGACATCATCGAACAGCGCATGCGTGAACTGGATGTGCACTACAAAATCTTCACCACCACTGTGACCCTGCGTGCTTCAAAATGGATCACTGAACGTGAGAAGCTTTAAGCCCTGAAATCACCCCTTTCTGTCTCATTTATTCCCCCCTGCCAAAGGAGATTCATGAAAACCGTTCGCCACAACCTATCGGCCAACCCACTCGTCCGTGGTTTCACTCTTGTCGAGATCATGGTCGTGATGGCGTTGATCGCCGCCCTCATGTCCCTGAGCTTGAATGTGAGTTCTGCCTGGAAGGCTCAAAAGCTGACCGCGCAGGCCCGTGGACTCGCCTCCGAATGTGCTCAGGCGGCCCTGCTTGCTCAAAAGGACAACTATCCGGTGGAGCTTCGCCTCTACCAGGCTCCCGACGAGAGCGGCATGGGGTCGGACACTGCCATTCGTGCTTATCAACTGGTCAGGCTGACGGGGTACAACCCCACCAGCAGCAAACCCATTTACAAGAATCTCACTGAGGTGAGGTTCTTTGATGACGACATCATGCTGCAGCCTACGCCTGCCTACACATCCGTGCTGAATCTTCCGCTGAAGACGCCGGAGGGCGATGACATTCAGCTTCGGGGACAGACCCGCAGCTATGTCTCATTCATGTTCCTTCCCAATGGCACCACCACACTTCCCCGGACTCCGGACGCGGTGTTCACCTTCGTCAAAGAAAGCGAGATGAAGGATTCGAATTCTCTGCCCGACAACTACCGGTCCATGACATTGCAACCCGTCACCACCCAGACGGTCGTGTACTAGCCTGAACGACGGAAGCCCTGGCCTCTTGTTCGAAGTGTATTGACTTGGAAAGCGGTTCAAGAGAAGCTTGCTGCGCACAACAATCTCACTTCTCGTATGAACTGGTGGACTCGCTTGTTATTGATCAGTAGCGCCGCTCTCCCATGCGGTGCCTTTGCCCAGGAAGGTGCCAAGGCGGAAGTCATCACCTTTCCCAAGCCTGGGGGATCCATCACTCTGCAACAGTGTGTGGTCACCAAGATCGAACCCGATGGCGTGCGCGTAAGTCACACGGCAGGCACCGCCAAAGTACCCTACGAGTACCTCCCTGAGGAGTGGAAAAAGTCCGTGCCCTTTGACGAAGTAGCTGCGCAGAAATATCGGACTGACCAGATCCAGTCCGCCAAGGAAAACGCCGCCCGCGCGGAAAAGGAACAGCGCGCTTTGTATGAGGCAGAGATGGCCAAGATCGAGCGTACTCGGCCCAGATTTCGTCCCGCTGGGACCACCTGGATCGACCAAGAACAGGCCCGCTTAGGCGCGGCAGAGATCGTCCACGTGATGGTCGTGTCCGTGGAGGACAACACCTTGCTGGTAGAGAAAATCTCCGAACGCCCTCCACCCACCGTCGATGGCAAGGCTCCACAGGGTATCATTGCCACCAACGGCAACCTGACCAAGGTCACCTACTGGCCGACCGGCACACTCTTGATTTTGAAAGGCAATCTCCCTTCCGATTTGGCAGATGACGACGTGTTTAGCATTCAGGGGCTTAAGGACGGCACCAGCAAATACGAGACTGCGGATGGAGTGAAGAAGACGTTGCGGATCTACGACGTCCTACGGCACAATGCGCCGCAGTAGGTGGGGAATTATGAGTTGTGAGTTATGTTAAACGTTGGGATGCGAACCCCAATGCTCCTGCGCCACCCTCGTCACCCACCACCGGACTGATGTCCGGCAGTACTTTGGAATATGCATAGGCGGGGGTCTCTTTAGACCCTTACCCTCAACTTTCCAACCTTCCTCCCCTACCGCAACAGTGGCAACGTGCGCTTCTGCTGGGCACTCTGGAAGGCCGTATCCACGATCTGCTGACCGATACGCGAGATCTCCAGCGTCAAAGGTCCTATCAATGGA
>JBGGMQ010000306.1:0-4671 GCA_041287975.1 Verrucomicrobium sp.
TCAAAATCCCCCGCATCATCAGCGCCGCGGAGATCGCCAATGTGGACGCCATCCACCCCGGCTACGGTTTCCTGAGCGAAAAGGCCGAATTCGCGGAAATCTGCCAGCGTTGCAAGATCAAGTTCATCGGGCCCTCCCCCGAGGTGATCAGCATGATGGGCGATAAAAACACCGCCCGGGCCACTGCCCGTCGACTCGGAGTGCCCATCACCCCAGGGTCGGATGGCATTATCGAGACAGAGGAGCAGGCTTTTGAGATTGCCCGTAGCATCGGTTACCCCGTCATGATCAAGGCTTCCGCCGGTGGTGGTGGCCGTGGCATGCGCCCAGTGCTGAATGAGGCCACCCTCCGCTCCAGCTTCCAGCAGGCCAGCATGGAGGCCCTCAAATGCTTTGGCGACGGCTCCGTCTATATGGAGAAGCTCGTTGAGCGTCCGCACCACATCGAATTCCAGGTCGTGGCCGACAGCCATGGCAACGTGGTGCACCTTGGCGAACGCGACTGCTCCATGCAGCGCCGCAACCAGAAGATCATCGAAGAGTGCTCCTCCCCGAAGATCTCTGAGGAGATCCGTCAGGCCATGGGTGAGGCCACGATCAAGCTCTGCAAAGAGATCGGGTACGAGAACTGCGGCACCATCGAGTACCTCGTCGACAATGAAGGGAAGAATTTCTACTTCATGGAGATGAACACCCGCATTCAGGTGGAGCACCCCATCACCGAAGAGGTGTATGGCTGTGACCTCATCAAGGAGCAGATCCGCATTGCCGCTGGCCTGCCCATCTCCGAGCACGTGTTGAAAAACACCCCTCGCGCCCACTCCATCGAGTGCCGCATCAATGCTGAGGATCCTGAGCGCAATTTCGCCCCCAGCCCGGGCCGCATCAATCACTGGTACGCCCCTGGCGGACGAGGCGTGCGCGTGGACACCCACGTGTATTCCGGTTACACCGTGCCTCCCTACTATGATTCGATGATCGCCAAGCTCATCGTCACCGGTGCCACCCGTGACATCGCCATTCGCCGCATGCGGCGTGCCTTGGGCGAGTTCATGATCCACGGCATCAAGACGACGATCCCGCTCCAGAGCAAGATCATCACCACCAGCGATTTCCAGAACGCCAAGTACGACATCACCTGGGTGGAGAATTTTCTCCGCCAGGAAGGTCTGAAAGGTTAGTTCGCCGAAACGCCAGTCACTCCCTGAAAGTCCTCAAGACTCTCGAAAGGCATCCGGCAACGGATGCCTTTTTTGCGTCTGCGGGTTGCCGACGCGTTTGCCTTTGCCTCCAACTGGTCTTTTATGCGGCGTGTCTTCCTCAGTCACCATCTCTGTTCCCGCCACCTCAGCCAATGTCGGCCCCGGCTATGACTGCCTCGGCATCGCCCTTTCCCTGTACAATCAGGTGACGGTGACCCGCCTTGACGGCCCGCCCCGCATTGAGCCCCACCACGCTATGGTGGAGACCATTGGTGCCCTCTTCTTCCAGCAGCACGAGGTCACCGCCGCACCTTTCGCCTTCTCCTGGGCGATCGGCGGGGATGTACCCCAATCCCGGGGCCTCGGCAGCAGCGTTACGGTGCGTCTTGGTGTGCTCATGGGGCTGAATGAGCTCTGCGGCCGCCCACTGTCCAAACAGCGCCTCTTTGAACTCTGCTCCGATGCTGAAGGGCACCCTGACAACGTGGCCCCTGCCGTCTATGGGGGCTTTGCCTTGGCCAGCAGCCGTCAGTGGTTCCGGTTTGAAGTCCAGCCCCGGCTCAAGGCGGTGCTCCTGATCCCCGACTTCGAGGTCGAGACCGTCCATGCCCGGGGTGCCCTGCCGGAAAGCGTCCCCCACTCGGATGCTGCGAAGAATACTGCCAATGCCTGCACCCTTGTCGCCGCCTTTGCCACGGGGGAGTACGAGCGTATCGGTGCGTCACTGGAAGACTTCCTGCACCAGCCCTACCGCCGCCACCTCGTTCCCGGCCTCTTTGAAATCATCGGCGCAGGCGTGCGTGCGGGTGCCATCGGCGGCTACCTTAGCGGTTCGGGTTCCACCATTGCCTGCCTGGCTACAGAAGGTGATGTCGAAGCGATTGCCCTCGCGATGAAAAACACCCTCGTGCAATCCGGTGCCACTGGACGTACCGTGATCGTCTCACCCGACAATGTAGGGGCGAAGGCTGTCGCTCCGGCTCATCATGGATCTTAAAGACCAGCTCGAAGACTTGGAGCAGTGGGCCATTGAGGTCATTCTCCACAACAAACAGGGGTTCAAGGAAAACGTCGCCCGTTTCCTCCTCCACGGTCTTTCGTGGATCTATGCTGGCGTTGTCCAGCTTCGGATCAAACTCTACCGTGAGCGCTACATCCGTGATCACCATCTCGGCGTGCCCGTCATCAGCATTGGCAATCTCACCGTGGGTGGCACGGGCAAAACGCCTGTTGCGGAACTGTTGGCCCGCGCCTTGCAGAAGGAGGGGCGCAACGTCGCCATCCTGAGCCGCGGCTACAAGAGCAAGCGGCAGAAACGCGTCCGCTTTTGGACCAAATGGCTAGCCCGTGTGCGTGGCGAGGAGCTCCCGCAGAATCCTCCTCGTGTCGTCAGCAATGGCGAGCGCGTCCTGTTGGACAGCCATACCGCCGGGGATGAGCCCTTCATGCTCGCCAGCAATCTTCCGGGTGTGCCCGTCGTGGTGGACAAGGATCGTGTCAAAGCCGGTCTCTACGCCATCAATGAGTTGAACTCCGACGTTCTCCTCCTGGATGACGGGCTGCAGTACGTCCGCCTCAAGCACCGCCTGGACATGGTGTTGATTGATCGCACCTCGCCGTGGGGCAATGGCTTCCTGCTCCCTCGCGGCACTCTCCGGGAACCTCCCCGCCATCTCAAGCGCGCCAGCTACATTTTCCTCACCAAGTGTGACGGCTCGGACAACACTGAGATCATTCGTGAGCTGAGGAGGTACAATCGCGTGGCAGAGATCATCGAGTGCCGTCACCATCCCAAGTACCTGGAAAACATCCACACTCGTGAGCGCGTTTCGCTGGAGAAAATCTACGGCGCGCACGTGGGTGCCGTTAGTGGTATTGCAGTCCCGGAGAGTTTCGAGAGCGGCCTGCGCAAGCTGGGCGCGAAAGTCGACGTGACCCTGCGTTTCGCCGACCATCACCGTTTTACGCTCAAAGACATCCGGCAGTTCATCGACCGTTGTGAACGGCGCGATGTCGAGATGATCGTCACCACGGAGAAGGACTTCGTCCGCTTCCCTGAGGTGCGAAACCCTGAGGTCCCAATCTACTTCCTGCGGGTGGAAATTGAAATCATCAACGGCAAAGAAATCTTTGACCGCATGATCCGCATCCTTTGCGAGCCCCGGGACGTGCCTCAACCCGTTTACGGATCTGAGCTCGTAGGCCTGCCGTTGGAGGAGTAAATCCCCCCTTTGACTGAAGAAAAGCGGCCTAGAAGTGCAGGATTCTAAAGATTCTCTTGCACAACCCCGCTTCTTTTGCGGCTATTCGGGATGCGCCGTCAGGAAAATCAAGCTAGAGCCAACAAGCACTCCAACACTAACAACGCCATCACCCTCTATGAGGAGGATGATCTGGCCGCCCTTCTTGCAGAGAAAGCCAACCCGCTCGTGCTGGTACTCGACTGCATTCAGGATCCCCACAACCTTGGGGCATGCCTGCGTACGGCAGATGCCGCTGGCTGTGACTTGGTGATCATGCCCAAGGACAAGACCGCTCCGCTGACCGAGACCGTCGTCCGGATCGCCTGCGGCGGTGCTGAGAATGTGCCCATCGCCCGTGTCACCAATCTGGCCCGCGCCATGGACAAGCTCAAAGAGCTCGGCGTCTGGTTCGTGGGAACCGAAGACGAAGGCAAGCAGTCGATCTATGACGTGGATCTCAAAGGCCCCATCGGCATTGTCATGGGAGCGGAAGGAGAGGGGATGCGTCGCCTCACGGGCGAAAAGTGTGACTTCCTGGTGAAAATCCCCATGAACGGCCAGGTCGAATGTCTGAACGTGAGTGTTGCTACGGGAGTCTGCCTTTTTGAGGTCGTCCGCCAGCGCATGCAGGCAGAGGGACGTGCCCGCAGGTAACCTCTCCCTCTGCATCTGACACGGGCCTTTTCTCTTGTGCCCTGTCAGATGTGTGCCATACTCGCCCCCCTTTATGGACTACGTTATCGGCTTTCTCCTTGTGCTCCAGGTGCTGGTCTGCCTGCTGCTGATCCTCATCGTGCTCATGCAACGTCCTCGTCAAGAAGGACTTGGCGCTGCCTTTGGCGGCGGTACCATGGATCAGGCTTTCGGTGCTCAGACTACGAACGTGCTCCAGAAAGGCACCACTTGGCTCGGCATCGCTTTCTTCGCAGTGACCTTCCTTCTGGCCGTTCTGGTCGCTCACAAGGATGGCTCTCACAGCCAAGGCCCCAAGCTAATCGACGACGCCGACAAGGCCGCCGCCGCAGCCGCCGCGACCCCAGCTCCTGCTGAGACGCCCGCCGCTGAAGGCACCCCGGCTCCTGCTGCATCCGCTCCTGCGACCGACAAACCCGCAGAAGCTCCCTCTCCTGCCCCAGCGCCAGCCCCTGAAGCTGCTGCTCCCGCAGCCCCATCGCCAGTTCCGGCTCCAGCACCTGCTGCTGAAACTCCAGCACCAGCACCAGCGC
>JBGGMQ010000307.1:0-3846 GCA_041287975.1 Verrucomicrobium sp.
CACGTATCCATGACAAGTCGTTGATTGACAATGACGGGTCGGATTTTGATTGTATCGAAAGATTGATTCCTCTATAAATTTAACAAGCGTGAAGTATTTGACAACCAATCGGCCCCTCGTGCGGTGGCTTTCGCTGGCGACTCTTTGCTCTGCGGTCGTCGCGCAATCTTTGTTCGCGCAGGTGGCTGTGCCAGTGGTGCTCGCGCCATCGAATCCGGATACCCCTCCAGTCGCGACGGTCCCTGTGGTAGCCGTTCCCGTGGCGACGACCCCGGTACCCGCTGGGGTACAGCCGGCTCCGCTGACAGTTTTGCCCAAAGAGGAGCTGCCAGTAGCGGAGCCCCGCCGTGTGAGGCAGCCTTTGGACGAGTACTTCACCGTTTTTGATCCCCAGCATGAAGGGCGTGAAAGGGTGGAGCAGAAGGTCAACCCCTTCGTCACGTACACCCATCTGGGTACCGACTTTGGCTTCATTGGCACTGGCCAGCAAGGCATCGGCTGCGAACAGGGTGCCGTGTTGATTTCCATTCCAGAAGGGCTCTGGGCGGGCATGTGGCATGGCCTTTCCGGCATGGGCACAGATCTGGATTCCCAGCTCGACTTCCGGGCGTGCTACCCACCCTTTATGAACACTAAATTCCAGCCTCGCATCGTGGGACTGGAAGTGAGGGGCAAGGGGAAGGGGACCCTCAAGGTGGAAATCAAATCTGCCGATCAGCAGACGCTGTGGGTGAAGCCGTTCGAGTTGGACACGCCGGACATGCGGACGCTGGTGGAGTTGGTCAATCCCGACGAAATCGGCAAGGCCAAGTTCCTGAACTGGGTGGCCGAGGCGGGCACAAACATCACGCTGGATTCCGTGTCCTTCATCGTTCAGGCCCCCCCAATCCCCTTTGACGAGTACGTTTTCCTCACCAGCTACGCCAAGCTGGCTCGCTGCTTCAGCCTGCGTACCGCTTATGTCAGGGACCGTGCCCACATCCGCGACGGCCATTTCGACAACGTGCCTGCCAGTGGCATTTTCGCCATGGCGACGGCGGTGGCTTCCAAGATGGGCGTGGTGGATGTGAAGTTTGCCCGGGATTTGGTGGCACGGGTGAATGACAACATCACCCGCCTGGAAAACTCCCACGGGCTGCTGCCACACTTCGTGAAGAAGTTTGAGAACGGCCACTACGGCATCGTTCCCGGCACGGAATACAGCTTGGTGGATACCAGCATCTACTACCACGCCATGCTGGTAGCGGCAGAGATCCTCAATGACCAGCCGGTCAAAGATTTGCTGACGGAGCAGCTGCGCAACATCAATCTGGATGACACGCTGGTGGACTCCGAGGGGTACATCCGGCACGGGGTGCGTGAGGACCGCATCACCCCACTGCGCGCCGTTTGGCGGGATTGGGGCGGTGAGACCGCTCTGGTGCTGGCCATGGCGAACATGACGGCGAAGCCGCCACCGCTGAAGATGTCGAACTCTGGCCGGGCCTATGACGGCACGGGATTCATCGTGGAGATTCAGAGCCTCTTCTATCCTGACTTCGACCAGGACATGCCGGATGCCATTTCCAAGCAGAACTGGCCCGCCGTTCGGCTCGACATGCTGAACCGCCAGAAGGAGTACTTCCCCAAGAACTGGCCGGACAGCCAGGCCTCGAAGAATCAATTCTACGGGCTTTCGGCTGGTGAGGCCCGCCATGGCAACGGCTACATGATCGGGGGCGTGGATCTGCCACAGCAGACGATGATTCATCCCCACTATGTATTGATCGCGGGAAGCACGGAACCGAATACGGAGACCGTCTACGACGTGCTGCGCAAAATGGAGGCGGAGCAGCTTTTCCCTCCGTGGGGCATGGTGGAAAACTTCACCAAGGATCTTGATGAGTACCTGCCGATGATCGGCGCGCTCAATGCGGGGTTTGAGGTCCTGGGTGCCTACAACCTCATGGCCAAGCATCGTGGAGACCTGAACATGGTCTATGAGGCCTCCCGCACCAACTCGGAACTCCGCCGTGGGGTGAGCATCTTCTACCCCGTGGCCACCACTTCGCTGGAGGCCAGCAAGACGGGCATTTCATTGACGGTCCGGTAGAGCCGGGTGCCGTCTTCACTGGCAAGGGCGACATCGCCCTCGGGAATGCCGTAGGTGGCTTTCTCCGCCGTCGAGGCCAGCCTCAGGGGCTGCTTGGTGACCGGGCAGCGGAGGAGGGCGATCATGGCGGGAGTGAGCATGGGGAAACGTAGGATGACTGATGGAGACGGGCAATTCTGATTTTCTGGAAATCGGTTTGTCCAGCGTGAGGGGCATGATGGGGCAGGGGAGTTGAGAAAGGGATTGCGCGAGAAACGTCGTTTTGCTGCAATGCAGCTCCAGTTCTCACGTACTGGCTTCCACTCGTTTTTTGCATGGTGCCTCCTCTCACTCCCATGACCGCCTCCCAACCTTCTGTGCGACCTGACATGCGCCTTTTCTGGGCGTGTTTTATTGCCCTCGTGGCGACTTCGTTTGTGTTTGGAGTTCGAGCCAACACGATGGGGCAGCTTCAAGAGAGTCTCAGCCTTTCGGAGGCGCAGAAGGGGAACATCAATGGCGCCGGGATGTGGCCGTTTGCGCTGAGCATCATCTTCTTCAGCCTCATCATTGATCGCATTGGCTACAAAGTGGCGGCTATTTTTGCCATCTTGTGCCACACGGTCTCGCTGCTGCTGACAGTGCGGGCCACGACCTACGACTCCTTCTACTGGGCGACGCTTCTGATCGCGGTGGCCAATGGCACGGTGGAAGGCTTTGTGAATCCAGTAGTCGCCACGCTCTTCCCCCGGGAGAAGGCCAAGTGGCTCAACATCCTTCACGCAGGCTGGCCGGCAGGTCTCGCGCTGGGAGCGGGTGCCACGGCGATTTTCAGCGGTCATTCCTGGCAGTTCAAGTACAGCCTGTGCTTCATCCCACTGGTCATCTACGCAGTCTTGACGCTTCCGCGTGCCTTCCCGGTGAATGAGCGCGTCGCCGCAGGCGTGAGCTACCGGGACATGATCAAAGAAGTAGGGGCTCTCGGCTTTTTCATCCTCAGCGCCCTCACGGCTTCCGCCGTCTTCCAGATGTTCAAGCTCGAGGCCTCAGTGAGCGTCATCCTGGGGATCGGCGCCGTGGTGGCGGTTATCGTGGGATTGTACACTCGATCACTGGGGAACTGGCTCTTCATCTTCGTGCTCATCACCATCGGACCCCTGGCGACTACCGAGTTGGGCACGGATGGCTGGATGCCGGAACTTCTGAAGCTATCGGGGCCAGAGGGCTTCACCCCTGCTCAGGCGGGGCTCTTTGCCACCTGTGTCTTCATCTACACTTCGCTGGTGATGACCGGGCTGCGATTCTACGCGGGACCTGTGGTGCATCGCTTCTCCCCGATTGGCTTGCTTGTGATCGGTACAGCGATCGCCATCTTCGGCCTGCTTTTCCTCTCCAAGTCCACGGGCTACATGATCATCGCCGCCGCCAGCGTCTACGCTTTAGGGAAAGCCTTCCTCTGGAGCACGACTTTGGGTCTGGTGAGTGAGCAGTTCCCCAAAGGTGGGGCGTTGACCCTGAACGGTGTTTCGGCAGTCGGGGTGTTGTTCCTTGGCGTATTGGGCAGCCCATGGATCGGCTATCAGCAGGACCAGGACATGCAGAAGGTTCTCGCCAGCAATCACACCGCCTTGCACCAGCGCATCGTGGGTGAACCCAAGGACAGCCTCTTTGGCAAAGCTCCGAGCCTGGATCAGGCAAAAATCGAAGCGCTCGATGCACACGCCAAGCAGGAGTTGGAGATCGCCCAGGCCGCCAGCAAGCGAAGCATGTTCTCC
>JBGGMQ010000308.1:0-5508 GCA_041287975.1 Verrucomicrobium sp.
GCAACTGCCTGCCCGCGAGCCCAGCGACGGGCGCTACTGGCCGCATATGAGAGAGGTTCAGGAAAAGCTCGCCAAGGACGTGCCCAACAGCGGTTTCGTGGTGACCTATGATACCAATGACCCCAAAGAGCTGCACCCCAGGGAAAAGTCCCCGGTGGGCCAACGTCTGGCCTGGCTGGCCCTGGCCAGGACGTACGGTGTGAAGGTACCATGGCAGGGGCCCCGCTTCCTGTCCATGAAGCCAGCGGCCCAAAGCCTGGAGATCGCCTTCGATACAGGCGGCAGCGATCTGAAAAGTCGTGATGGAGAGCCTCTGCGCGGGTTTGAGCTGGCAGGTACTGATGGCATCTACCACCCGGCGCAGGCAGAAATCCGAGGGCGCTCCGTCCTTGTCAGCGCCGCGGCAGTGCCCAAGCCCACCACCGTACGCTTCGCGTTTGTACCCGCGCTGGAGAAGCCCAATTTCTTCAATGCCGCTGGGTTGCCCGCCGTGCCCTTTCGCACGGACAATTTGCCTCTGCCCTCGAAACCCAGGTAGGGGTCGAGGACTGGTGCGCATATTGGGTCAAGGGGGCCTGAAGGGCCCATAGAGCCCAGCCCAGGGGCGAAGACCCTGGGTAATGTAATGAACAAGAGCTGTGCCCTGAATGGGCACGAGAGGTGACCACCGATCCCAGTCGTCGCAGGCATAACGTAAAGCCACGCTCAACGTCTTCGCTGTGGGGGCTTTGTGTCTTCCAAGGTAAGAGGAAATGGGATCGGCATCCACACCTGACCTCTTGGATCGAGAATACCCAGGGTAGCCTCGCTTAAGGCTCGGCCAACCCTGGGCTATACTATCCATCCCCTTCAGGGATGATCACACCCCGGAGGACTCCGGTATCACAGACCCCACCTTCTTCTGGAGCTCCCGCACTGTCTCGACGATCTGAGGCAACTGGCGTGCCGCCGCCATGCGACGGCGCTCTTCCTTGGCAGGAGCCGCCGGGAAGCCCATGTAGGCCGCTGGACCTGGAGGCAGATCCTTGGTCACCACGGTGCGGGCAGCGATGGAGCAGCGGGAGCCGATCTTCACATGCTCAATGATGCCCACCTGGCCGCCGATCACCACGTAGTCGCCGATCTGGACACTGCCGCAAATGCCCACGGATGCCACGATGATGCAGTGTTTTCCAATGACCACGTTGTGAGCCACTTGCACTTGATTGTCGATCTTGGTGCCCTTGCCAATCCAAGTACGGCCAAAGCGGGCGCGATCCACTGTGGTGCCTGCGCCAATCTCCACGTCGTCATCCACCTGCACGATGCCCATCTGGCGGACCTTCCGGTGCTCCCCATTCACAAACTCATACCCAAAACCGTCCGCACCGATGACCGTGTTGGAGTGGATGGTGACCCGCTCGCCTAACAGGCAGGATTCCTGAATCGTCACGTTGGGAAACAGCTTGCTGTCATCCCCGATTTCCACGTTGTGCCCCACATAGCAACCCGCCCCAATCACGACGTTGTTGCCCAGCTTCACCCCGGCTTCGATCACGGCATTGGCACCAATGCTGATGCCCGTGCTGCCGCCGAAAGTCGGATCCGCAACCACTGCCGAAGGATGCACACCGGGCTGAGCAGGTGTGGGTTGGAAGCCAAATTTCTGCACCACTTTTTCAAACGCCACCGGGGGAACTTCTACCGCAAGCTCGATCACATGCGGAGGAACCAACTCACAGCCGGCAGGCACAAGGACGACACTGGCTTTCGTGTCGTGCAGCTGCTGGCGGTAGCGGTGATCAGAGAAAAAGCTCAATTCTCCCGACCGCGCATCGGTCAATGAGGCAAAACCGGTAATGGACACGTTCTCCCTGCCGGAAGGAACATCCACGCCCAAGAGATCGGCGAGTTCGACTAAAGTAATGTTCATGGTCATTCATCGCATGAGGCCTTGTGAAAGATAGAAATTTTCCGACGCGACCAAACATTTTCCCCTCGTCTGGAGAAATTTCACTGATACCCACTGTCCCCTCAAAGACCTCCTGGATCAGTTTTATGAAAGGGCAGAAAGTCCGTCCCATCAAGCCACTCTCCCCTTGCCCTTCTTGTGGCTGAGCACTTCCCTTCAGTCCGTCACCCGCGCTGCCACGGCTCCCAGTGCCAGAATGAATCCCGACACTGCTGGCATCGAGCAATTTGGCTTGTCTTAGCAGAACGGGTCGGGCAGGATTGGCTGACCACACCTCCGCTGTCACACTCATGCCCACTCCTACTTTCAGACGCCACGCTCTGCATTTTATAGTCGCATTGGTCGCCTCTCTGTTTGGGCTGGACCCAGGGATGAAGGCCCAGGAGCCCATGGTGCCATTGACCCCTGAACAATTGAGGTCCTTGCCCAACCGCCTCTCCATGATGAAACCGGAGGAATTTTCCCGGTGGCTCCTCGGGACTGAATGGGAGTTTCCGAAGCGGGGTAAAATCGAACGATACTGGTTCGCCACGCCGACCAGGACAATCTGGTCAGTAGACACGGAGGAGAGATCCAAGCGCACCTTTGCCTATCAAACCGAGAAAGGGGTCACAAAGTGGTTTTGGTACCCCGGTGATCAGAAGGGGTTACAAAAATTTATCATCTCCGATGATCTCAAGAGCGCGATGGTGGACAATTCCGAAGCAAAGATTCCTGCAATGCTGATCAGACGCCGCGCTCTGCCGCAGATGACGGTGAAGATGTCGACACCCGAGTTTGAGGACTGGCTGTTGACTCATGAACTGCGCAGCACGGTGCGTATCTGGTTTGGCCAGGACGGCATGTTCCGGTGGAATGAGGAGAAGAACAAGGGCAGGTACACCCCACTTGCTCCGGGCTTGATTGCCACCCAGGACCCTAACCCGTGGATAGGTGGGCTGGCGATCTTTTCGCCGGATTTGAAGCAGTATCGCTGGTACAGCTGGTGGGGAAATGACAGCGGACAAGTCGTGGCCACCAATTCATCGGGAGGCAGCAGCAACTCACCCGTGAGCATCACGGGGACGGCGCCAGTGACCATCAGGAAACAGGCTTCCGCCGTGGGAGGACTGCTCGTGGTGCCGCTGGGAGGCTCACGCTATGCCGGCAAGACCTCCAAGCTCTCCATTAGCGCGCTGAAGCTGGAAGGAAACAGTGCGGCCACCCTTGCCTTCAACCAGGACGTGGGCACAAGCATGGCCAAAGCCTTGCAGGAAGTTTCCAAGTACCACACGCTCCGTCATGGAGGCTGGCCGCGCGGACAGCGCATGGAGATCTTCTTCGAGGACAAGTACTCCCCAAAAGACGGCCCCTCTGCAGCAGTCGCCTGTGCCCTGCTTTTGGAATCCATCATTGCTGGTGTGAATCTGGATCCAACTTTCTCCGTGACTGGGGACATGAATGCCGATGGATCTGTGCAACCCATCGGCGGAGTCATCGCCAAGCTCAGGGGTGCAGCAAAGGCAGGCCAGTTGCTTGCTGCCATTCCCCAAAAGAACCGCACCAGTGCCACTGATCTGGTCGTGGGAGAGGGCATACGCCCCCTGCTGGGCGTCCAACTCTTTAGTATCGATACATTCGACGAAGCACTGGCACTTGCTCGAACGGACCGGGCTCCCGATCTCGCGAAAGCCATAAGCTCGTTTTCCTCGCTGGGCGACCACCTGAAAAGCAATCCATCCGCGCTCACAACACCCGCTGTTAAGAACGGACTCACTGAGATCCTGGAGGTGGCTCCGAACCATGTTTCAGCCCGCCTCCTTCTGATGGCTGCCCAGGGAATGCTCCCCAAGCAATTCAGTCCCTCTGGTTCACTCGATGCCGTGAATCAGGCCGTCGCAGCAGTAGACGAAGCGGCGGGCACCGATCTCACCGCTACAAGTGCGTTGGACAGTGGTAAAGTAGGGGCGGCGCGCAGCCGCCTGCAACGCCTCCGCGGGATGGTCGACACCCGCGTCCAGCCTTTGGTGGATGCATGGATCGCGTGGTCAGGTTTGGCGGACCTGATCATCACCCGACGTTCGGCGACCCCCCAATTGCTACAGCAGTTTCAGGCTGCCGGAGGGCGCATCAATGCCGAAGGCAAGAAGCTGGAAGGAGACAGCGAATTCGTGGAGGAGCTCCTCAAGTAGGCGTTGGACTAAGGCGGTAGAATCACCTCCGCACGCTTCGCCCATCCTCAATTCTCCTGCGCCAATGTGAGCGCATCCTTCCCCGTCTGCGGCACATAGGCAAAGTCACCCCGGAGCAACCGCAGCGCCACGCGCTCTTCATTGATCTCGCCCGCCGTGCGGAATCCAAGGCGGCGCAAAATGGGCAATGGAGGGCACCAGCCCTGCACGGCGTGTTGTAGAAGGAAAGCTCCGACGGCAATCGTCAGCAGTCCCCACCGGCGGTCCTCAAACACCGCAAGGGTGGCGCTGGCCACGATGAGGGAGGAGGCGTTCGTCTCCAGCGTGCGCTCAATGTCCCACTCCCGGTCCAGCTCGAGCAAGCGACGGCTGATGGTGTCCTTGCTCGCACCAACCAACGTGGCAAGTCGCTCCTCCGTCTGGCGGGCAATGCGCTGGTTGATCTCATCCGACGTGTGTTGGGGCACACGATCTTCCGTGGCGGGGAGGGTAGGCACGGGCAGGGTGGATGTGCTCATGGAGGAGTAGTTTTGAGGTTGAATCTGACTTCGGTTCTCAAAGGCGTGACAGAATCGCACGGGAGGTTGGGTTTGAGTGGGAGTGATTTCCAGACGGCTCTGTAGGGCCTCACCATGAATTGATTTCGCTGTTTTCCTCCATGCCTGCCACCCTTCATCAAAGCCGACGTAGTTTCCTCACTCAGTCTCTCGCGGTCGCTGGTTCTGCCGGGCTGGCAGGTTTCCCCGGCATCCGCGCCGCGGATAAAACCGCACCTGAGAACCATGGTGCGGTGATTGGCCACGGAGCCCATCGCTACCGGGTGGACATGCTCTGGAGCCAGGCAGATCCCGTCACGACGCCGGTGAACAACTGCCATGAAATGGTGCAGGTGCGGGATGGGGGGCTTTTCCTCCTTACCGATCAACCGAAGAACAACATCCTCATCTACAACAAGAACGGGACCCTCGCGGGCTCGTGGACGCTGAATCTAGGAGGTGCGCATGGCCTCACCCTAGTCTCTGAAAAGGACAAAGAAGTGCTCTGGATTACCGATACCAAAGGCCGGGTGCTGAAGGCCAGTCTGGAAGGGGAGCTACTCATGGAACTGCCCATCGCGGCGCAGTGCGGAGCCTACCCCGAGGGGCAGAAGTATGCCCCTACGGAGGCCGCCGTAGGACCCGACGGCACCATCTATGTGGCCGATGGTTATGGCTCCCAGTTCATCCTGCGCTTCGACGCCACGGGCAAGTTCCTCGACAAGTTCGGCGGCAAAAGTGATCTCGCTGCGGGCAAGTTCCTCCAGGCTCACGGCGTGGCGATCGACACGCGGACGCCGGAACCGCTCCTTCTCTGCACGGAGCGGATGCGGAACGAGTTCCAGTGGTT
>JBGGMQ010000309.1:0-3137 GCA_041287975.1 Verrucomicrobium sp.
AGGGCGCTGCTGCTGTGCCGACGGGTGGCGCAGCGGCAAGCAGTCGCGAACTGGGAGAGAGAAAGGCCGGAGCGAACGGCAACCCGACCAGGCTGATGCTGGCGCGGCGAAGAAACTGACGGCGGGGAGTGGCAGAGGAAAGTTCCATGAGGTGCGTATCCGTCTTACCCGGCTTCCGCCGCCCCTCTTGCACCACCTGCCGCCTCTCAACAGAGACGGCAGGGTTTCCGGCACAAATGTATCGGTGGATTCGGACCTATTTCTCTGATTTCGGATACCGTGCCGCCACGGCCTTGTGGGCGGTCTCCTGCAGGTACTTGGCATTTTCCGGGCTTATGCCTTTGGGGGCAAACTTGTTGCCCACCGCGCTTTCTTTGAAGAGCACTTCATAGAACACGCAGGCGCCAAGGTACTCGCCTGCGGTATTGGCGTGGTGCCCATCCATCGCGAGGGTGGTCTTGCCATCCTTGCCCTTCTTCCACTGCCAGCCCATGTGCAGGGAGTGCTTCTGATTGGGGAGTTCCTGTTGTTTGGCGGTCTTCGGATCAAAGCTGGTGTCGGGCTGGAACTTCCATGCGGCGTCATTGTCAGCCAGGTGGAAGGCATCTCCTGTAGGGATGATGCGGAGGCCGCCCAGTTCCTTGGCGATGGTGTTGTAGGCATTCGTGAGCCCGTCATACATCTCCTGCTGAGTCTTGGGCCCGTTTGGATCAGTCTTGGGATTGGGCTTGGTAAAGCGCGGATCATCCACGCGATACTCCCACGTTTGATGGACCAGGATCTCCGACTTGGGGGCGTACTGCTTGATGTAGTCCCGCAACTGCTCTGCGGAAGGACGGTAGTTGGCCAGATCATGGCTCTTGATGCTGGCCTGCTGGATGGTGATGACATCCCAGGGCTCCATCTGCAGAGACTCCTTCAGGCTCTTTTTGCCGGTGTAGAGGCCTTTGGGATTCTGCGGCTCCTTGTCATTCAGTTGTGCTTTTTCAAGATGCACAGCCATGGAGGCACCACCGATCACCAGGGGACGGTGGATCAAGTTCTTTCCTCCTGCCTTGGCCAGGTCTCCCAGGTACTTGGTGGCATTGGCGGAAAAGCTGTTTCCTACGGTCAGCAGGCGTACCGTGGTGACGGGTGCTTTTTTCTCCTCAGCGCGAAGCTGGATGGGGGCCAGAGCAACGAGGAAACAGAGGGGGAGGAGGAGAATTCGACGGCGAAGCATGGGAATGGCGGAGTGAATCGGATGGGATCGAGGAAAGAAAGGTGCGGTGTTATCTGGCGGCAGCCAACCGGGTGGCCATGAACTTCAGCAACAGAAGCCGACCGGCGTCGCTGGGCTCGGAAATGCGATTGCCCACACCACCGTGGTCGTGGCCGGCGACTTCGTGGATTTCAAAGTTCTTGTTACCCGCAGCGGTCAATGCCTCGGCAAAGAAGCGGTTTTCCTCCGAGCGCATTTTCATGTCCTTCTCAGCGTGGAGCACGAGGAGCGGGGGGAGATCTTTGCGCACATGGTACAGAGGTGCCGCCTCGTCCACGGTGATGACGTCTTTGCCGATGCCGCGTTCAGCACGCACTGCCGCATGAGTGATCATCTGCCCGGCTACGGGCATGTAGCCCAGGATGGTCTCCGGCTTGATGCCATGCTTGCCGAGGTACTTGGGATCCAAGGCCAGCATCGTGGTCAAGTAGCCGCCAGCGGAGTGGCCCGAGACGAAGACCTTGGCGGGATTCCCCCCATGCTCTTTGGCATGCTGGATGACCCAGGCCACCGATGCGGCCGCGTCTTCGATGTAGCTGGGATAGGTGGCCTTCGGGCTCAGCCGGTAGTTGACCGCGGCCACGATGTATCCTTCTTTCGCGAGGCTTTCTGCAATTTGCGCTGTTTTGCCTTCTTTGTCGCCTGCGGTGATGCCGCCGCCGTGAAACCACACCAGGCAGGGCAGGTCTGCACCCTTGCCCTCAGGCACGTACAGGTCCAGCTTGCAGCGGGTTGTTTCATATTCCGACAGCTCGGGACCGCTCCTGTAGGCCAGGTTCGTCAGGACTTTCACTGCGGGCTCCTCCGCGGGAGCCCATGCGGCAATCGTGAGCACTGCGCCAAAAGCCAGGCCTAGGACACTACGGCGGGAGGAGAGAGGACGACGGCAGATCATGGATGAAAGGGGGAAGCGGGAGTCGAAACGAGGCAGAAAGAGACGGTGCATCCCGCCCAAAATTTCTATTTTCTCTTTCACGAGCAGGCTATTTTTCCCGTTCGGCCACGAAGAGCTGGGTCCAGGGGCCGCTGCTGACATTGAAGTAAATGCGCTTCCCGTCCGCGCTGAAGCTGGGGTGCGGGTGGGACCGACGCCAGGACTTGGCACCCTGGTTGTTCTTAAACTGGTGCAGCAGGATGTACTGGGACCCACGGGCGTCCGCGAGGAGGATGCCCCAGTCATTGGCGTCCCCACCAAAGCGGTCCATGGTCGTATCGGTGACGATGAGCTGCCCGTCTGGGCTGGCGGAAGGGTGATCCCCACGAGGACCGGGGAGGCCGGGGGTGCGCTGCGCTTTGCCGTCATCACTGTCGAAGATGATGAAGCTTGTCTCCACAATATGGCGGCCATCAGGGTGCCAGGAAGGGTGACCCCAGCGGGCATTCTGGTACCGGAACTTCTTCTCTTTGAGATCGTAGCAGATCAGGCCCTGCCGCACGCTGGCACTGCTGCTGCGTGGGTCGTCGCCTGCGGCGGAGGCCATCTTGAAGAAGACGCGATCCAGCTTGGGGCTCAGCACGGGGAAGAAGATCGACACAGGCTTGTCACCGTAGGCCTTGGTGAACCAGTCGGCATACGCCGACTGCACCTCCTTCACCGTGAGCGCGGTCGTGATTTCCCCCGTGGTGACATTCACCAGTTCCAGATCGCGATGGGCACCGGGGTTCCAATGCTGTCCGTAAAGGGGGATCACATCGCCCGTGGGCTGCCCCCAGCCGCTGAGCCTGTCTTGGGCGAGGATGCGTTCCTTGGGGGGATCAGCATCGACATTGGCCGTGGCGACGAACCAGCGTCCATCGCGTTCCGCGTGGTACGTGACGGCCTTGCCGTTGCGCACCCACTGCTGGCAGGCGACGCGGTGGGCGTCCTCCACTTTCA
>JBGGMQ010000310.1:0-7478 GCA_041287975.1 Verrucomicrobium sp.
TTAGTCGATCCTGAAAAACGCGACTTTCAGGCCGGGCAGCGGGTTGAGGCGAACAACGACGACCAAAGTTCGCGGCAAAACCTTTCCAGCAGCCATCCCATCTTCAGCCAAAATACCGCGATCTTCTTGAGAAGCTTGCCAAAGTTCATTCCTGCGGCGCTCAAGATGGCATTGATCATGTCTCCCTGCTCACCCAAAAGGCGATTGCGCTCCATACGGTGTTCCGCTTTGAGGTGCCCAATGTCTGGCTCAATGGCCGAACGCCGCTTCATCCACTTCCAAAGTCTGCGCCCGGTGCTCCCCCGGCTCTTTTTGTCCACGTGCACCTCCACCTGCCTTCATACCCGTGCTTGCGGTACCCCGTGTCCACGAATGCCTCCTTAATGGCATGGCCCGTGAGCCGTTGCGCCTGGATTAACGCTTCTTTGAGCGTGTGAGCGTCATACGGATTGCCAGGGCAGCTGCTGGCTCCCACGTGCCACCCGCCTTTGCTGCTGGTGACCAGACTCACTTTGACGCCAAACTCGTAACACTTGTGCGCTTTGCCTTTGCTGATGCACTCCACTTCAGGGGCATGCACGCTCTAGAGCTTCTTTTTGTCATGCCGTTGCTGGGCATGGATGCGTTGCGCACGCTCAGCAACACCGTCAGCACCGGATCCAGTTTCACTCCTGACATCTTGCGTTGCACATCCCGGATCACCCGTCCAAGGAGGGTGTGCAGCTTGCGCTGGCAGGCGCGCGCACGCCGGGCCTGTCTGGCATGCGTGTACCGGCTCTGCTGCATCAACAGGATCTCGCCCACCCGGTGATAACTCTGGCGCAAGCACAACCCGGCTTGGACTGCCGCCTTGACCAGCCGTCACGAGCCCGGTTGTACAGACGGCTGTCGGTGGGGAAGCGCACGTGTTTTTCCTGAACCGTCGTGTCAACGTTGACCCGTTGCAGTTGCACCGGGGTGATGGCCTTGAGCTTCAAGCCTGCCCGCACCGTCTGCTCCAGCAACTCCTCCGCCCCCGCCTGTCCGGCACGCCCCCGCCAGCGGCTCATGCTGTAAGGGTCCAGGTGCACCTCGTGCTCAAAGTAGCGCATGCCGCTCAGATACTGCCAGTAGGGGTTTTGCAGCCAGCCTTCCACCACGGCTTCATCACTCAGATCAAAAGTGTACTTGAGGTAGTGCAGCGACACCATCAAACGCGTGTCAATGGCAGGCCGCCCCTGGCTGTCATGCCACATGGCGGCAAAGGATTTTTCAAACCCGTTCCAGTCAATCTGATGGGCCAGCTTGACCATGGGGTGCTCCATGTCCAGCAAACGCACCAACTCGACACGGAAGAGTTCAATCTGGGGCTCGTGCTGCCCGCCACCACGGCTTTTCATGAACAGCAATTTGCAAGAAAACAGCACGGATGTCACTGCATTCTTGCAATTCCAAAAGGGCTCCAATGATCGCCACGCCCAGGCGCAACTAGCACCGGAAGCATTTCTCAGGATCGACTTGTTAGAGCCGCAGAGCTGTGGATCGCCTCTTCAAATACGCGGTCAAAGCAGTCTCATGAAGCGACGCCGCCGAGGAGGGCTCACAAAACTGGCGGTGGAATCTGCGGTTATTTATGGACACTTCACAAGCTGGCCAATTCCGTCAGCAGCTATTCGCACAAAACCTTTTGGGTATAGAGCGTGGCGACAGTTCGTCCAAAATTGACCGGCTCGCTCGTAACGACCTCATCAAACCCGTGTCAAGGCGGCGGCACCATCCGCGCTTGCTTGCGCCTCACGGTCCACTGCTCTGCAGAGGCCAGGACATGGGCGGGAGGTTTCAGCTCCGAGGTCGGAGCGGGATTGAACTGGTAGGTGGTCAGGGAGTCCCCCACTTGCAGGGAGACGGGCAGGCGGGTCTTCAGGTCGACTACTGCCTGGACCGGGACGGTGACGCCCGGAGACTCACCCGGGAGCACGTCTTTGAAGACAAGGCAATCGACGCCCGTCATGCTCTTCACGCCGGTGAAGTTTTTCGCAGAGATCCAGCCGAGACCCTCGAAGTCTCCCTTGGTGAGGTTTATGAAATAGGGATCCGGGCTGTCTGCTGTTGCCAGCACGGGTCTCTGCGCATTGGGCATGGAGGTGATTTGCAACTCGCCCACGCACCACTTCTCCACGACGGACTGGGTGCCGGTCAGGATTTTGACATGGTAAGTGGAGCCGGACTTCGTGATGGTCTTCTGGAAATCTGTACGGTTGGTCTCCATCGGAGCATTGGGCTGCAACACCTCCGCTCCCGTGGCTTTGAAAGTCACGATCCACTGGGCGAGATCTGGGGCACGAGTCTGGCAAAGCGGACCCGCAGGCAAGGGTGGCGGCGGTTGAGGCTTTGAGCTGGCAGTGGGCTGCTCGGCCCAACTGCAGAGACACCAACCGAGAACTAGCAGGCTTGAGAGGGTTTGTGTTTTCATGCTATTCGGTCACCACTTCGGTTTGTTTGTCGAGCACCTGGCCTGTCAGTCGGTCGATCGCGACATGCACCCAGCAGCGTTTCTCCCCTTCCACGACGAACTTGGAAAGATCCGTGGAGCTGGGAGGGAAGCGACCCGTCTGCACGACGAGGTCGATCATGAGGTTCCACACCCGGGTGGTGCCCATGCTGGCCAGGGGGCGCACGGCTGATTCCCTGAACCGCTGGACATTCGTCGTCGCCGTGTTGGCCCCGAAAGCTGTCGTGAGGATGAGCGTCAAGTCCTTGCTGAGTCCATCGTAAGAAGTGCTGCCGTTGACGGGTGCAGTGTTTGATGCGCCTTCCCATTTGCCCACCAGTTCACTGAGGTTGGTGAAGGTGTCGGATGAGCCTCCGGATGCAGGATCGGTGCGCTTCAAAATGGCTTCCACCACCTGGTCAGCCACGCCACCCGCTGTGGAGTTCAGCACTGCCGATCCAGCCTGCGCTTCATCGCGATAGGCATTGGCAATGATGGCCTTCAATACAGCAGCCTGCCGGGTATTGAGGTTCACCTTACCCGCAACTAGTGCATTGGGATTCTCGGTTTCATTGACGCAGAACACGTCGAGCAAGCCAGCATCGCCGCTTTCCGGGGTGAAGAAGTCCAGATTCTTCCAAGGCGTGCCGGAGAAGACATAACCCAGCTCAGCCACGGAGCGGAAAGGCCGCTGCAGCACCCAGGGGCGGCTCTGGCTTTGATTCGCCACCGTGCTGCCGTCCGGGTTGCGCGTGCTGGCCATGGGCAAACCGACCGTGGTGTTGCCCGTCGTGTAGGCTCCCATGGCACGCCGCACTACGTTGTCCGCATCCGTGTAGTAGCTGGTGGTGGCTCCGCCGGGATAGGGATCCGTACCGAAGACGCCCGAATATTTCATCGCATCGCTGGTCAGGGTCATCGAGTTCTGAGTCAGCAAACCCTGCCGCATGTTGGCGCTGGTCCACCCAGGTGCCTGGTTCAAAACACTGTCCACGTAGAACCCGGCATTGAAGGACGGGCGGTTCGTCACCAGGACATTGTTGGCGGCGTCCAGCCACTCTTTGGCATTCGCCGACACGGACTCGGACATGGCGTATCCGTTCGAGTTGTTGTTGGCGGGAATCCGCTTCGCGGAACCGGGGCCGTTGAACTTCTCCGTGGCACTGGTGTTGGTCGCGGGAGTGATGGCTCCAAAACGGCTGCTTCGTGGATCGGTGAAGGAGGCCCAAATGTCGATACCCTGCATGAGACCGCCGGAGCTGGTGTTGCCCAGAATGTTGTGCATGAATGCAGAAGCAGGGCGCACATACTTTGTGTCATACGTGATCCAGTTGTCTGGGTTTGCGGGATCTTGATACTGCAGGCGAAGCGTGATGCTGGTGTTCCCGCTGGGGTTCGCGAGATCGCTGCGGGCGATCATCCTGCTGGTGGTGGGCTCCCCGGAGGACCGGTACCGCAGCCACTGGGAAGGAAGCAGCCCCATGGGAAAGCCCACATACTGCGTGGAGGCAGACACCAGCGCGGGATCGGGAAGGACCAGCGGATTGGTCACGTCCGCCTTGAAACCCTGATTGGCGGTGAAAGATTTGCCGTTGCTGGTCTCCACCCCCAGGTAGTCATTGGCGGGAGCAACATTTGCCACCCACTTGGAGGAGTCGATGCGCAAATTGCTGCCGGCCGGCACTCCGTATCTGGCCAGCAAAGTGGGCTCTCTGAACATGGTGGCATTGGGCACACTGAACACCATGGCCGTTTGATCTGCCGTGAGAGCATGCAAATAGCCTTCGTAACTGCCGGTGATCTCGGGCCCTGTACCGCCTTTGGCACGGGAAAAGGGAGGCTGGCCGTAGGTGCCAGTCTTCTCTGCCTTGGTGATCGATGGAGGATTGCCCGGAGAACGACTGTCTGCACCTGAGGCGGTCACTTGATTGTATTCGCCGCCATTCAGCACAGCGTCGGGGTCTGCGCTGTCTGCCACGATTCGGAAGGTGACGGGGCGCAGGCTGGCGTCTACCAAAGGAACGTTCTGATCGTGCGGATTCCATACTTCCGGAAGCAGCATCACCATGGAGACACCGGGATCCATGAGCAGTCCCTGGCTCGCATTCCACTTGCCCGCACTGGCTGGCACCGTCCCCGCCGCACCATTGGGCACGGGCAGCGCTCCGGTGATGACAGGGTTCTCATTGCGGATCTTCAAGAGACCCCACCGTGCCCGGTAAATATACGGCAGGTTCAACACGCCGTAGAACTCCTTGGTTGGCAGAGCGCCGTCATTGAAGCTGAGGCGGACGCCAAAGCCATCCACCCGGGACTGGGTGATGATGTTCGCGGCAAGCTGCATGATGGCGTAGTCATAGGAAACATCGCGCTGTGCGTGGTAGTCTGCGGGCGCCAGGGTGCCCATGTTCAAGGTGGCGGCACGAGCCTTGGACCCAGCACCGATGCTGGACTTCAAAAGTTCAAAGAAGTTTGGCTCCCGGAGCGGGTCCAATGTGGCCACGCCGCTGGTGTCGCCCTTGGTGCCGAGTCGCATGATGGGGCCGGAAGGACCACTGCCCGTGGGGCCGTTGTGCACGTCGTACACCCACTTGCCGAAATCGCTGCCTGCATCTGGCACCCAGCTCAATCCGAAGTGCTTTCTGATGTTTTCCACCGTGCCCTTCTGCAGATAGCTGTAGGGTACATGATGCGTGTTGATCAGCGCCTGGATGTCGGCATCCGTCTGGGCGCGGGCAGCGCTGGGGCCTTTGCAGGTGAGCCAGGCCAGACGACTCAATGGGAAACGGCTCTTCACCAGGGGCTCCCCCACCACGGCTTTGGAACCATCGTTTCGAGTGAATTCCTTCTGCACCCGCACAAGGGGGAAGGCGGGATTGACAAGGGCATCGAGAGTCTCCTGGTTGTTTCCTCCATTGGCGATGCTTTGCACCTTGGGGGCAGTCGCCACATACCCGGGCAGGCCTGCGTTCACCGCCTGCGTTTTCACAAACGAGGGCTGGTTCAGATCCCGGCTGAAGGTGCCCAGGTACCTGAAGGCCTTCTGCATCATCTCCATCTCCCCTGCTGTCGCGACCTTCTCCAGAAGGAACCTCTGCAACTGCTGGCGGCTGGTAAAGATGCGGTCTGAAGTGGTGCCGTTGGCCAGCTTGGTGTTGGCGGTGGAGACGAATCCTTTCGAGTTCCACATGGCCCAGCTGTCGAATCCTGTCACGCCATCGACGAGGGTGGCCTCGTTGCGCCACTTCACCAGGGCATCCACAATCTCGTCGGCCCGGGAGGTGCTGAACCCAACGGTGACAAACAGCCCTGTCAGATCCGCATAGGCCAGGGAACCCTTGCGGGCTTTGGTGGAGGGCAGTGCGTCTGAGGGGGAGCCTGCGGCATTCACATCCAGCACTCCGCCTTCATCATAGATGGTGAAGGCGTAGCGCCCGACCACGGTGGAGACTTGCTCTTTGGAGGTCCTTAGTGCGTCGCTCCACGCTTTGGGATTGGCTCCGTCCCGGGCCACATACACCCAGTAGGGCACCTCAAAGCCCACCGTGGGAGGAGGCGAGGGATTCGTGACACTGGTGGCAGGGAGCAGCAGGGGCTTGTTCCAACGGGAGGCGGAGATGGCGCGACCGCCGCCTGACACATCCGTCGTCGGGATCGTAGAGGCGCGATTCATACCAGAAGGGTAGAAGGCATGATAGCCACTGCTGCGCTTGACCAGATTCTCGAGACCATTCGCACCACTGGACCCCGCCAGCGCCGGGACCATGCTGGCAGGGTTCGAGGGAAGATAGATGGAGTCCGTCCCCGCGATGATGGCATCGTGGGAACCGGCCTCGATCTCGGTTTTGAGGTCGCTGAGCACCTCCTCCAGAGCCCCCTGGGCCATGAGGTCTGTCTTCACCAGAGAGGCGCTCGACTGCGAAATCTGCTTCTGCAGCAGGGAGTTCGAAAAGAACGCCAGGGCCACACCGACCAGGAGAACGAGGGCCCCCAGCACGACTACAATGGCGAACCCTGAGGAGCGGGTGGAAGATTTTTTAAAAGAGGAAGCAGGCATAGCGGAAAAGGGGCTTAGTTCAGGGGGAAGATTCTTTGGTAGATGCGCACCTGACCCGCCGAGGCCCGGTGCAGCCCCAGAGAGTCCGGAGTCTCCGCGACGGTCTGCCAGGCGCTGGCAGGAGTGGCACCCTCTGCGGTATCAGGAAATTTACCCACCACCTCTGTCATGTCCCCGGCGAGGACGCGGCTGCCCGTGTCCATGATGGCCAGGGTGACGACCATGCCCTGCACGTCCGTGAGACCCTTGCCCTTGTTGATGAAAGGGCCGGCACCCCCACTCTGGAAGGGCGAGCTGGAAAACTTGGCGGCGGTTCCGGTTTGAGGCTTGAGAAGGAAGTCGATCTCCATGCGGAAAACACCCTCCCCCACCACATGATATTTCTCAGGATCTGCGAGCACGCTGGCGTAGGCGGTCTCCAGTGAGCTGGCTTCGACACGGTCCGCACCCGAGTAAGTGAGGAAGACCGGGCCCAGCGGAGGGGCCGCATCCCATGTCAGCCCCTGCCCCAGCCGTTCGCATTGTTCGAGATCATTGACGCGATAGCCGACCAGTGAGACGGGCTGAGTCACAACACCGCCGCCCAATCGAGCGGGAGCCTCGGCGAAGAAGTACATCTCATCATTTCCCGCCGCCTTCCGCACCAGGAAGTCCACATCGGGCCGGTTGAGCATTGCAGCGAGATCGAACCCGAGTCGGTCAAAGATGCGTCGGGCTTCGCTGTCAGCATCAATGCGTTTGCGGCTCAGATTCGTCGAGCCCAAGGCTCCATTCACGACCTGCACGATCAACAGCACGAGCAGAGAAAGCACAGACATGGCCACCAGGAGCTCAATCAGGGAAAAACCGCAGCGGCGGTGCCGAGGCCGTGCGGAAGGACTTTGCGTGGTCATGGCAGGGTAAGGGGCAGGTTGGGAACAAAGGCGGTGAGCGCCTCATAAGAGTTGGCTG